>NZ_WTKZ01000029.1:0-51745 GCF_011378805.1 Pseudoalteromonas sp. Z9A6 | reverse complement strand
CACTTAATCTAGCCAAAACAAGTTATGCACTTACAATTTGAATCTAGGCTTTGAATAAATATCAGCATAATTAAAATTAGTACGCGTTAAGACAATATTTTAGTTACAATAGTGCCTACGAATAAAAAATTAATTTTAAATGAGTTTTTAATGCAATTCCCTGATGATGATAACGGCCAACTTTTAGCCGAAATAGCCGCTGCTGGCATTGATTTAAATAAAATGCACCAAGTCGATTTTTTTATTTTATTTGAACAAGAAGCCGATGCTGAAAAATTTGCTAAAGAAATAGTCTCTGATGCATTAGTTCAAAAGGCTGAACTTGAAAAATGTAAAGACACTGGCGTTTGGGAAGTAATCACTCAAGTACAAATGGTGCCAGAGCACACCCTTTTAGGCCAAGCTGAGCAATACATTGAAAGCATTGCTAATAGCTTTAATGGATATGGTGACGGCTGGGGATTAATGGACGGTGAAGAAGCTTAATTGCCTTTTAGTCCAATGTACTCTATCAGTTAAGCTTAACGGCTTAACTGATTTGCCTTCCTAAAATTGCCTTTATAGTCAAATAGCTTATCAGCCACTTTCCAACCATACTTTTTGCTTTTTCGTGCAATAACAAAATCTGGTGGTACTAATTCAAATTGTGCGCTTACTACTTGCGCTGCAGTTTTAAAATTAATAGGTGTTTGTCCAAGTCCTACTCGTAGACCAAATTGCTTATTAAATATAAATTGCCCGCCCTTATTTGCGAGGTTATATACCTCATCGCAACTTGCACCATCTTCATCAAAATACGTTACTTTAATAAGTTCATCTTTAATTAGAGTTACCGATAACCCACTACATCGAAGCACAAGTGCGTCTTTTAAGTTTAATGCATTGCGTAACTTATCATCAGGGTCGGCCATTACCGCGCCGCAATCATGGCATTTACGTGCAGCAATATCATTTTGGGCACCGCACTGCTCACATTCTTTAAACCTAAAACGATAATCGCACTGCTCTTTTGTACCTTCATCATTTTCTAACAGGCCTTGGCAACGCCTGCCAAAGTGCTCTATTACTTTGCCAGTGGAGTCTGTTTTACCCCAAAATATATTCGCAAACCCACAACCAGGGCAAAGTACCTGCACAGGTTCATTATCACTATCGCCTTTTTTATCACCTACTTCTGGGTGAAATAAATTAAAACCATTGCCAGCATAATCTATTACTAAGCAATCCGTTTTCGATTCAGATAACCTTAAACCTCGCCCCACAATCTGTTGATATAAACTAACCGATTCTGTAGGTCTTAAAATAGCTATAAAGTCGACATGTGGCGCATCAAACCCTGTAGTTAGTACCGAAATATTAACTAAATACTTTAATTGTTTAGCTTTAAATTGCTTAATGATTTTATCGCGCTCGGTGTTTGGCGTATCACCTGTTATTAGTGCACTTTGATGAGCTGGCAAGTAGCTTAATATTTCCTGGGCATGCATTACCGTGGCGGCAAAAACCATAACACCTTCGCGCTCTTCACTGTATTGAATTACTTGCTGTAATATAGCCTGCGTTGCGCGCTCACTGTTTTTTAAAAGCGCATTCATGTCATCAGTCGTATATTGCCCAAATGCATTGCTATCTAAGGACGAAAAATCATAATGGCTAATTGCAGCATCAACTTCGTTAGGTGGCGTTAAATAATTATATTTTATCATATACCTGAGCGGCAATTCAAAAATACAACTTTTAAACGGACTTTCTTGAGTACCCTTAACAAAACCATGATAATGGTGGTGGTATATCCACCCCATTCCTAACCGATAAGGTGTTGCTGTTAAACCCAATACTTTTAAGTGAGGGTTATACTCTTTTAAACTGTTTATTACTTTACCGTACTGGCTTTTTTTATCCCCATTTACCCTGTGACATTCATCAATGATAAGTAATGAATAATGCTCATTTAATTTATTTAAATTACGGGAAAGTGATTGCACACTGGCAAAGGTTACTTGATGGTTTAATGATTTTTCTTTTAAGCCTGCTGAAAATATACTCGCCTCTAAACCAAAACTTTTATATTTTTGCGAATTTTGCTCTACCAGCTCTTTTACATGAGCAAGCACTAATATTTTTTGCTTAGCTATACGCGCAAGTTCAGCAATAACCAAACTCTTACCTGCGCCGGTTGGTAGTACAATAACGGCAGGATCATTACTCTTTCTAAAGTGTAAAACGGTGCGTTCTACGGCTTCTTGCTGGTAAGGTCTTAGTTTATAGCTCATGAGAAAACAAATAGGTTCGACTGAAGAGATTTTAGCAAATAATAGCTGGGAGTTTTAAACTTTAATTATATTTTATTGAGGGGTAAACAAAAAAGAGAAGCCGAAGCCCACCAGCATGTTGGCGGCGCTAAATAGTATAGTCGTCGCCCCGTCTCTTCATTTCACTAATAACCAGCTCAACCATTTGTTGTTTTATTGCTGCTTGCTCTGACTTTAACTCCCCTAATTGCAGCTCTAACATATCTATTTGCTCTTGCTGTTGCGTGTTTTTGTATTTTTTTGCACCTAGGTGGTCAGCATCTAAAGTTAAACTCGCATCACTTTTATTTAGCTCACTTGCAGTAGTGTTTATAGTTAAACTACGTTGTACGGGGCTTTGTTTAAGTTTATTAATTTGCTCTTGCAGCGCAATAACTCGCCCAGTGAAGTGCTTGTATACTTTTTCTAGGTTTTTATATTGATTGCCAAACGTAGCGTTATCTTCACTATATTCTTGCGCTTTGGTATCTAGAAACTTTGATAACACATATTTTGGCTCTTCCTCATTTTCTTCCTCGCTCTTTTCTTCACTCGCTTTTTCAACAGGTAGTTTATCTGATTGCGCTAAAGTTTGAGTATTTGAGCTGTGTACTTGGTATGCAATGGGAGCCGCTAAAATCTTCATTATTTTATCCCTAAAATAGCTTTGTAACTATTATAGGTATCGACCTCGTATTAAAATTCTTGAGTAAATTTTATTGTTAGCTAAAAGCAAAAAGCCCCACTTTATTAAAGTAGGGCTTATACCAATCTATTAAACTAACTCGTTGCTTACTTAATGCTTTGCTTATCTTGTGAGAGCGCAATAAGTGCAAGCGCCGCATTTAGGCGAGTATTTAAATTATTATAAATAGTCATTCCAAACACACCGATAATACAAACTATTAAACCCATTTGTAGGTTAACGCTCATCTCTAGTAAAAAAACAGCTGCAACGAGTAAGCACAGCGCTAATGCATAAATAATAGATTGAAAGGTAAAGTTAATATCCCCCCTAGCTATTTTAAGTAATTCGTCTTTATTCATAATTTACTTCCTTGTTATTTGATCACTAAGACTCAATTGCCAGTAACTCTACTTCAAATATAAGTACTGAGGCAGGAGGAATACTCCCTACCCGTTTTTCGCCGTACGCTAATTGGTACGGTACATAAAAAATGTATTTATCGCCTGGGCTCATAAGTTGTAAGCCCTCAGTCCAACCTTTAATAACTTGGTGCAAACCAAAGCTAATAGGTGTTTTACGCTCTACTGAACTGTCAAACACAGTGCCGTCGATTAGTGTGCCGTGGTAATGCACGTTAACCATACTTTTGGGGGTTGGTGTGTTTTCGTTTTCGCTTTTATGGATTACTTTATACTGCAAGCCAGAAGTCGTTTCTACTACACCTTCTACCTTTGCGTTAGCGGCTAAGTAATCTGCCCCTATTTGTGCATTTATGCCTGCTTGTTGTTTTGCTTTTTTACTATTTTGAAATATTAAAAAACAAAAAATGGCGATAACCACCGCCAAAATTATATTGATCATTATTAACCTTTTTCGTTATCTAGTTCTTCGTCTTTTTCGTCATCGTTATCGCCATTTACTATGTCGGCAATTTCTTTAAGGCGAGCAAGCGCAATTCCGTTTACTGAGTTTTCTGGATACTGGTCATCAATAATATCGCCAGCTTCTATATCCATTAACAGATTAAGCGCTTGGTCTACGGTTTCAACTGCGTAAATATTAAATTTACCCGCTTCAACTGCATTAAGTATTTCGTCATCAAGCACTAAGTTAACTTGATTTGATTTAGGGATGATAACGCCTTGCGAACCTGTTAAACCACGCATTTTACACAGTTTAAAGAAGCCTTCTATTTTTTCGTTTACGCCACCAATAGCCTGTACATCACCATGTTGGTTAATAGAGCCCGTAAGCGCAATTGATTGGCTAATAGGTAGGCTTGTAATAGACGAAATAAGCGCACACAACTCAGCCAAAGATGCACTATCGCCATCTATATAACCGTAGCTTTGCTCAATAGCGATATTAGCGCTAAGCGTTAAGCTAAAGTGCTGCGCGTATTTATTACCTAAATAACCGGTTAGTAGCATTACACCTTTTGAGTGAATTGCTTTACCAAGCTCGGCTTCACGTTCAACATCTATTACGCCATCGGCGCCAGCATAAACCGTTGCCGTAATACGCGCAGGGGTACCAAATGAGGTATCGCCAATGTGTAATACGGTTAAGCCATTTACTTTACCAATGGCTTGGCCGTCGGTTGCAATAAGTGTATGACCTTCTTTTATATCGCTTAGCATGTTTTCACTAATTTGGCCGGTACGGTATTGCTTCCCTTCAATGGCTTCATCAATATGATGCGCATCAATAACGGCTAACTTGTCTTGCTTTGCGTAGTAACTTGCCTCTGCAACTAATTCAAGTACATCAGCAAAGCGCGCAGAAAGCTTATTGTGATGCTCTGCTTGGCGGTAGCTAAACTTAAGTAAACGCACCATAGCTGCTTGTGTGGTAGTGCACTTTAATGTTTGCTCGCAGTACTCGGTAACTTTAGTTATAAATTGGTACTGTAATTTATCGCTACTTGGTAAGTAGTAATCAAAGTCAGCTAATACTCTAAATAACTCTGCAAACTCTTCATCGTATTCACCTATGGTGTAATACAGTTCGCGCGAGCCTAATAAAATAATTTTTACATCAAGCGGTATAAGCTGCGGGCGAAGTGTAAAACTACTACCTACTGAGCTATCTTGATACGGTAAGTCGTTTTTAATTTGATGCGTTTTAAGCGAAAGTTTTAAACCATCCCACACTTGAGGGTTAGCCATTACCTTTTCAGCATCCATAATTAAATAACCGCCATTAGCACGGTGCAATGCGCCCGGCTGAATGGAGCGATAACTGGTAATTAAAGACCCTTGCGATGTGGAATACTCAATTTTACCAAATATATTACCAAATGTTGGATTGGGCTCGTACACCACGGGTGCTGCATCGTCTTCTTTAAACTCAACTAAAATATTAGGTGCAAAAAAGTCGGTAAGCATGCCTTTACGATCAAAGTCTTCTTTGCTTTCTTCGCTTTCGTCTTCGTCATCGAGCCATTCAAGTACCGCGTCTATAATTTCAACGCGTATATCTTTTAAATAACGCAGTACACCAATATGAGTTGCATATTTATGTTCTAAGTCTTTTAAAAGCGGTTTTGTGGCCTGCTCTGCAGTCGACTTTTTAAGATTACGCTGTTTTTCTTTTGATTCGCGCTTCCAGCGTGGCAGCTCAATTAACGCTTCTATTAATGCATCTTCTAGCTTTTCAATTTTTTCAAAAAACTCTTCGCGTAACGTTTCTTCAAGTTCGCCAAATTCGCTGTCGCTTAATTGTTTACCATCTACTAGCGGTGCAAACCCTACTGAATTTTTTTCTTCAACTAATGCAACACTTTGCTCAAATGCCGCAATTTCTACTGCGGTAATAGCGCTGTCGTAGGCATCGTTAAATTCACGGTCGATTGATTTTTTTTTGCGTTGGTATCCTGGGTTATCAAATGCAGCAGGAAATGTGTCGAGTACTTCATCTAAAAATGAATCTATGTCGTCACTAAGTTGCTTGCTTTGCCCTGCATGCATAAACAGCGCAATAGGCTCTCTGTGGTCATCGTAATTATTTACGTATAACCATTCGTTTGGGGTTGGGCGGTCTTTTGCATGTTGCTTAAGTTTATCTTTAACAAGCGTAAAGCGCCCATGGGCAGCCTCGCCCATTACATAAACGTTGTAACCAGGTAGTTCCATCCCTAAAGAGAAATCTAAGGCACTTTGGGCGCGTTGTTGGCCTATAAATGTTAGTTGCTCGGGGTATGGATTGCTCATACACGTATGTACGTGATTAGTAGAAATACTCGGTGCGAGCTTTGAAACAGATAGTGGCAGCAATTTTTTCGTCATTCTAACTTCTTTTTTTACCAACATATTCGCTGGCCTTTGGGCGTATTAAGTGGCCAGCAGCCACTTAATACTTATATTTAAGGGTGCAGCGCCTTACGACTAAAATAGATTCCATCACATTCAATACACGGTGTAATTTGTGTCGCGTGATAAACATCGTAACTATGGGTGCAATTCTTACATACTAATGTGCCCATGGCTATCCATTCGCCTGCGTGATACACACCATTGTGCTTAAAATCTTGACTAAGAGATTGCCACTCAAGCTGAGTTTTATCTTCTATGTGTGAAAGCTCAAACCATAATGATTCTTTAAGCTCTTGCCATGCAAGCGAATTATAGTGCGATTCGTTTTCTTGGACATGTTCTATATCGCGCTGTAAATAACTTTTATATAAAGCGTATCTTTCTTGCCCTAAATCTTTAAGTGCCTGCTCAGATTCAACAAATCGAGTAACTGCGTCTTTTACTTCATGATCTTTTACATCTTTTAGCCATTTGGTTAAATCGCCAAGCCATGCTTTATAATCTGCCATTTTTTACTCCTTCAAAATTGCTGTTAAATCACCCTATAACTTAGATAAGTATAGGTTAACCTGAACTGAAGGTTAGAATTTATCAAAACCGCGTTTTTGACGCTGTGAATAGCACTTTATTTGGGGTATCCTAATGGCAATTTTTTATTAGTTTGCAAGAAGTCTGGAACCATAGATGCAAGAGCAATATAACCCGCAAGATATAGAGTCAAAAGTACAAAGCTACTGGGAAGAAAACCAGGTATTTAAAGTCACTGAAGATGAGAGCAAAGAAAAGTATTATTGCCTTTCTATGTTTCCTTATCCGAGTGGTCGACTGCATATGGGTCATGTACGTAACTACACCATTGGTGATGTTGTTTCTCGTTTCCAGCGCCTGCAAGGCAAAAACGTAATGCAACCTATGGGTTGGGATGCGTTTGGTTTACCTGCAGAAAACGCTGCTATTAAAAACAAAACAGCACCTGCTAAGTGGACATACGAAAATATTGATTACATGCGTACACAGCTTAAGCAATTAGGTTTTGGTTATGACTGGGATCGCGAAATTGCGACATGTCATCCAGAATACTACAAGTGGGAGCAGTGGTTTTTCACTAAGCTTTACGAAAAAGGCTTAGTGTATAAAAAAATGTCGACGGTTAACTGGGATCCAGTGGATCAAACAGTATTAGCTAACGAGCAAGTTATTGACGGTCGCGGTTGGCGTTCAGGCGCTGTGGTTGAGCAAAAAGAAATTCCACAGTGGTTTATTAAAATTACCGACTACGCACAAGAACTACTTGACGATTTAGACAAGTTGGAAGATTGGCCAGAGCAAGTTAAAACAATGCAGCGTAACTGGATTGGCCGCTCTGAAGGGTGTGATATTGAATTTAAACGCACCGATAATAACGAAACTTTTAGTGTATACACAACTCGTCCAGACACCTTTATGGGTGTTACGTATGTTGCTGTTGCTGGTGGTCACCCTATTGCACAAGAAGCCGCTAAAAATAGCGATGCTGTTGCAATGTTTGTTGAAGAATGCAAAAACACCAAAATTGCCGAAGCAGACATGGCAACAATGGAGAAAAAAGGCATAGCAACAGGCTTTTACGCAACTCACCCATTAACGGGCGAGCAAGTACCAATTTGGGTCGCTAACTTTGTATTAATGCATTACGGCTCAGGCGCTGTTATGGCGGTACCTGCACACGACCAACGCGATTTTGAATTTGCAACGGCTTACGGCCTAGATATTAAACAAGTAATTGCACCGGTTGAAGGCTCAGATCTTGAAGTAAACCTTGAGCAAGAAGCATTTACCGACAAAGGTGTACTTGTAAATTCAGGTGAATTTGACGGTCTTGATTTTGACGCTGCGTTTAAAGCTATTGCCGACAAGCTTGAAGCACTCGGTGTTGGGGAGCGTAAAGTAAACTTCCGTCTACGTGACTGGGGTGTGAGCCGTCAGCGTTATTGGGGTTCTCCAATCCCAATGCTTAGCGATGAAGATGGTAAAGAACTTGCTGCAACAGAAGATATGCTACCAGTTCGCTTACCAGAAGATGTGGTAATGAATGGTGTAACGTCACCTCTTAAAGCAGACCCTGAATGGGCTAAAACAACAGTAAATGGCGCACCTGCGTTTCACGAAACTGACACGTTTGACACCTTTATGGAATCATCTTGGTACTACGCACGCTACTGTAGCCCACGCTACGACGAAGGCATGCTAGATCCAGCGGCTGCTAACTATTGGTTACCAGTAAACCAATACATTGGTGGTATTGAGCACGCTATTTTACACTTATTGTACTCGCGATTTTTCCATAAATTATTACGTGACTTTGGTTTAGTAAATTCAGACGAGCCGTTCGACCGCTTACTTTGTCAAGGTATGGTGCTTGCTGAAACATTTTATCGTAAAGATGAAAAAGGCGGCGATGTATGGATTTCGCCAAGCGATGTAAATACCGAAACCGATGACAAAGGCCGCGTAACTAAAGCATGGCATAAAGAAGACGGTGAGCCGGTATTCTCATCAGGCATGAGTAAAATGTCCAAATCTAAAAACAACGGTATAGACCCACAACAAGTAATTGCCCAATACGGTGCAGATACAGTGCGTTTATTTATGATGTTTACAGCACCACCAGAGCAAACGCTTGAATGGTCAGACTCAGGCGTTGAAGGCGCACATCGTTTCTTAAAACGTGTATGGAAATACGCGGTAGACGTTAAAACAGTAGGTTACCAAGCACTTGATAAATCAGCGCTAACTAACCCGCAAAAAGTACTACGTCGCGACTTACACAAAGCAATTGCTAAAGTGACTGATGATGTTGAACGTCGTCAAACCTTTAACACCGCTATTGCAGCCATTATGGAGCTTTCTAATAAGTTATTAAAAGCACCACTGAGCGACAAACAAGATGTAGCGATTGCTAACGAAGCACTTGAAGCATTAGTTATTATGCTTGCACCTATTACTCCGCATTTATCGCATGAGCTTTGGAAAGAGCTTGGCAAAAAAGGCGAGATTTTAGATGCTGCATGGCCAAAAGTTGACGAGTCTGCACTTGTTGAAGATGAAAAACTAATCATCGTACAAGTAAACGGCAAGCTTCGCGCTAAGTTAACAGTGGCAGCTGATGCAACTCAAGAGCAAGTAGAAGCCCTTGCATTTGCAGAATCTAACGTAACTAAATTTACTGATGGCTCAACCATTCGTAAAATCATTTACGTACCAGGCAAACTACTTAACGTGGTAGCTAACTAATATGGCTGCATTTAACGCCATTAAAAATGGACTAGCCTTAGTGCTAGTCTGTTTTTTGTTATCAAGCTGTGGTTTTCATTTAAAAAAAGCCTCTAGCCTGCCTGATAACTTAAAACAGCTAACACTTGTAGGCGATGACGAAAAATCGACTTTATTCACTGAGCTTAAAAAAGAACTTAAAGCGAGTAATGTAGAGTTAGTATCGTCAGCTAAAGATAAAGCTCAATTATATTTACGTAAAGAGACTATCGAACGCCAAACTCTTTCGTTATTTCAAAATGGACAGGTTGCTGAGTACGAGCTCGCTTATGGCGTATCGTATGTGGTTAAACGCCCAGGCGAAAAAGCGATAGAAAAACGCTTTGAGCTTTATCGTAATTACCAAGACGACCCGGATCACGCATTAGCAAAAGCAAAAGAGCTTGAGCTACTCATTAGCGAAATTCGTGAGCAAGCCAGTCGTCGTATTGTTAGAGAGCTGTCGCAACTATAATGCGCTGTTACGCTAATCAACTACCGAGTGAATTAAATAAAGGGCTAAAGCCCTTTTATTTAGTATTTGGAGAAGAGCCTTTTCAAGAAGCGCAGTGCGTACAACAAATTCGCGACACTGCTAAGCAACAAGGTTTTGATGAAGTAATTAAGTTTACTTTAATGCAAGGATTCGATTGGCAAGAAATTATAGCCCAGTACCAAAGTATGTCGCTGTTTAGCGCCCGCACTATTATTGAGCTTGATTTAAACCAACAAAAGCCAGGCGTTATTGGCAGCAACACCTTTAAAAAAGTAGTTGAGCTGGTTAATCCCGATACTATTTTAATTGTTAAAGGCGCTAAAGCCAGCCAAGAAGTACAACGTGGAGCATGGTTTAAAGCTCTTGATAAGCAAGGTGTATTTGTACCTTGCTACCCGCTTACGGGCTCTCATGTAAAACGATGGCTTGATGAGCAATGCCAACGTTTATCACTTAATATGCAAAGCGACGCCAAAGTAAGCTTAATAAATGCCACCGAAGGCAACTTGTTAGCCTGTTTTCAGGAACTTGAAAAGCTCTCGCTACTGCACGGCAATGCATTAATTACTCAGCAATTAGTAATGCAAGGTCTGTTAAACCAAGCCAAGTTTGATATTTTTGATTTAAGCGATGCGCTATTAAATGGCCACGCCAAACAAGCTATAAAAGTATTAAACAAACTTGCCAGCGATAACACCGAAGTGGTGAGTATTTTGTGGGCTATAACCAAAGAGCTTAATACACTTATAAGTGTGCAACTTGGTTTATTAAATGGCGAACCTATCGCTAATTTATTTAAACAAAAAGCAATTTGGAAAAACCAACAAGGTCCAGTTCAAAACGCAATTAACCGTTTAAACATGCACACACTAGAACAAATAAACAGTGATGTTGCATTGTTTGATGCCAGTTACAAGCAAGGTAATTTAATTGCACCTTACCAAGCGCTTGCTCATATTTGTATTAAATTTTGCCAGCCGCTCAACATTCCTATGCCGTGCCACACGGCTAATTAATAAATAGCTAATGGGTGTTAAATGATCGCAATTTTTGGTGGTACCTTTGACCCAATCCATTTAGGCCATATAAATATGGCGCAGCAATGCGTTAATGCGTTTAATTTAGATACGCTTTACTTTATGCCCTGTGCATTACCTGCACATAAAGCAGCGCCGGGTATTAGTACGCAGCATCGAATTAATATGCTAAACGCAGCTATTGCTCCTTATCCTCATTTTGAACTCGATTTAAGAGAGCTTAACCGAGCTGGTCCATCGTATTCGCTACTTAGTTTGCAAGAACTTCGTAAAGAGCACCCCACTACGCCTATTTTATTTTTAATTGGAATGGACTCATTTAACAACCTAGATAAGTGGTTTGAGTGGAAGGCAATAACACAGCTTTGCCATATTGTGGTGTTCCAGCGCCCTGCTCAACATTGCACTGTAAAAGGTGAGCTCAAAAACTATATGCAACACGCAAATGCTGCCGAAGTAGCGGCACTTAAACACTCACTTGCAGGTAAACTTTATTTTTTACCGGGTGAAATGCTCGATGCGGCCTCAAGTACTATTCGCAAGCAGCTAAAAAAAAGTAATAAAAAGAATGAACTATTGCCCGATGCAGTGAGTCATTACATAGAAGTGCATCAGCTCTATCAAATTGATGCTTAAAAACTCCTAGCGTGTTAAAATGCGCGCCATTAAATTTTTAAATTGAGACAAAACCTTGGATTCAAAACAACTACTCGCCTTTGCAATGGATAAAATTGACGATATGAAAGCGCGTGACATCGTTCATATTGACGTAACTGAAACATCAGATATTACAGATTACATGGTAATTTGTTCTGGTACTTCTAAACGCCACGTACAGTCAATTGCCGATCACTTAGCAAAAGAAGCGCGTCATGCAGATTCAGAGCCACTAGGTTATGAAGGTGAAGGCGACGGCGAATGGGCACTGGTTGATTTAGGTGATGTGGTTGTACACGTGATGCAAAACGAAGCACGTAGCTATTACGATCTAGAAAAACTGTGGGGCTAAACGCTCACTCATTTTAGACAATGCTTGGAAGTAATACGTGAAAATACAAATGATTGCTGTTGGTACTAAAATGCCAGCATGGGTAGAAACGGGATTTGCAGAATATCAGCGCCGTTTCCCTAAAGATATGGCGCTAGAGTTAATCGAAATTCCAGCCGGTAAACGTGGTAAAAATGCAGATATAAAGCGTATTTTACACATTGAAGGTGAAAAAACATTAGCGGCTATTCCAAAAGGCAATCGTATTGTAACGTTAGAGGTAACAGGGAAAGCGCTGGATACTCACCAACTTGCTAAAAATATGGAAAAATGGCAACTCGATGGCCGCGATGTAAGTTTACTTATTGGCGGACCTGAAGGACTTGCTCCAGAGTGCATTGCAGCGTCTGAGCAAAAATGGTCGTTATCTAATTTAACATTGCCGCACCCTTTGGTGCGTATAATTGTTGCAGAGAGCCTTTACCGAGGCTGGAGCTTAAATAATAACCATCCTTATCATCGCGAGTAACCCCTTGCCATGCTAAAACATAGACCCACTATTCGTGACCACTCCGCAGAAGCAAACTTATTTGCTAGGCGAGCATTCGTGGGTTTTGTTTTTGTATTAGGATTAGTCGCTGTATTACTTTCTAATCTTTATACTATTCAGGTAGAAGATCACCAAGACTACCAAACCCGCTCCAACGATAACCGCATTAAAGTTATTCCTATTGCACCCAACCGTGGTTTAATTTACGACCGTAACGGTGTGCTACTTGCTGAAAACAAACCTGTTTACAACCTTGAAGTCATCCCCGAAGAGGTAGATGACCTTGACGAATCGCTTGATCAAATAAGTAAAATAATTGCGATTACAGAGCAAGATAAACAAGACTTTTTAAAAGATATAAAACACACCCGTCGTTTTAAATCACAAGTATTAAAAGCCCGCTTAGACGAAACTGAAGTGGCGAAATTTTCGGTTAATCAACATAAATTCCCTGGTTTTAGCATTGAGGCACGTCTGGCTCGCTACTACCCATTTGGTGACACGCTAACGCATGCGCTTGGATATGTTGCCAAGCTTAATAGAAAAGAGCTAAACCAATTAGAACAAGAAGATCGTGCAACCAATTACCGTGCTACATATGATATTGGCAAGCTCGGATTAGAAAAATACTATGAAGAGACATTGCACGGTAAAGTGGGCTCACAACGGGTAGAAGTTAATAACCGTGGCCGTGTAATTCGCACTCTAAGCATGACCCAACCGCAACCTGGTAGTGACTTAGTACTTACCTTAGACATTGGCTTGCAACAAATTGCACAGCATGGGCTTAAAGATATGCGTGGCGCTGTTGTAGTTATGGACGCCAAAGATGGCGGCGTGCTGGCACTTTATTCAAACCCAAGTTACGATCCAAACTTATTTGTACACGGCATTAGCAGCAAAAATTATAAAGCGCTGCTTAACCAAGACCGGCCATTAATAAACCGTACTACGCAAGGTCGTTATGCGCCTGCCTCTACGGTAAAACCCTTAATGGCTGTATTAGCACTTGAAGAAAATATAGTAAATGAATCAACATCAATGTGGGACCCTGGCTTTTTTCAAATTCCAAATGTTGAACATAAATGGCGAGATTGGAAACGTTGGGGCCATGGTCATGTAGATGTATATAAAGCGATTGAAGAGTCGTGTGATACCTATTTTTACGATGCGGCTTATCGATTAGGCATTACTAAAATAAGCGATTTTATGGCCCGTTTTGGCTACGGTGATTTGTCAGGTATTGATATTCACGAAGAAACTACTGCTATTCTACCTTCAAAAGAATGGAAAGAAGGACGCTTTAAAGAGTCTTGGTGGCGCGGTGACACAATTTCTGTAGGCATTGGCCAAGGTTACTGGACTGCCACACCTATTCAAATTGCAAATGCAACTAACATATTAGTTAATCGTGGTATTAATCATCCACCTCATTTGGTGCAAGTGATAATAAAAGATAACGACATAACGCAAATTAACAACGAAGAAAAACCCCCTGTTATTTTAAAAGATCCGCGCCATTGGCAGGTATCGTTAGATGCAATGCATAATACAGTACAAAAAATATCAGGCACAGCCCACAAAGCATTTAAAGGGACTAACTACGACTCGGCTGGTAAAACCGGTACCGCGCAAGTAGTTAGTATTGCCCAAGGTGAACGCTACGATGCAGAATCTCTTAAAGAGCGCCAACGCGATAATACAATTTATGTAGGCTTTGCACCTTATAGCGATCCTAAAATTGTTGTTTCTGTTGTGTTAGAAAACAACCACGGCGGCATTCAAATTGCTCGCCAACTTATGGATTACTACTTTGCAGCCAACCCTGTTAATCTTGCAAGGAACGAGACACCATGACCGCTTTGCACGATAAACGCTCTATTTGGATGCGTATGCACCTAGACCTACCGCTGCTTATTGCACTACTTATAATGATGGCTGGCAGCATAATGGTTGTTTACAGCGCAAGCGGGCAAGAGTCTTCTATGATGATAAGGCACATGACCCGCATGGGCGGTGCGATTGTTGCTATGATTGTTTTAGCCCAGTTTTCGCCTGCCACGTTAAAGCGGTTAGTGATCCCACTTTATTGTGTTGGGTTATTAATGCTAGTCGGTGTACTTTTATTTGGTGTAAGCTCAAAAGGCGCGCAGCGTTGGCTCAATTTAGGGGTGACACGATTTCAACCTGCAGAATTAATGAAGTTGGCTGTCCCGATGATGGTAGCTTGGTATATAGGTAGAAACCACTTACCACCTCGCCCGCTACATTTAATTATTGGTTTTATGATTGTAATGCTCCCTACATTATTAATTAAAGAACAACCCGACTTAGGTACCGCTATACTTATTGCAAGCTCAGGTATATTTGTATTATTTTTGTCTGGGTTGAGTTGGCGTTTAATAGGCTTTTTAAGCTCGATTATAGCGCTTGCTGCATGGCCATTTTGGCACTACGGTATGCACGATTATCAAAAACAACGTGTACTCACCTTTTTAGATCCTGAGAGCGATCCGCTTGGTTCGGGTTATCATATTATTCAATCGAAAATTGCTATTGGATCAGGCGGCATAGAAGGTAAAGGCTGGTTGCTTGGTACACAATCGCAATTAGAGTTTTTGCCAGAGCGCCACACCGACTTTATATTTTCGGTTTTAAGCGAAGAATTTGGCTTATTCGGCGTATGTGTTTTACTTAGCCTGTACTTATTTATTATTGGTCGTGGTTTATACATTGCTGTTAATGCACAAGATGCATTTGGTAAATTGCTCGCAGGCGCACTCACCCTCACCTTTTTTGTATATGTATTCGTAAACATAGGCATGGTATCGGGTTTATTACCTGTTGTAGGCGTACCTTTACCACTGATTAGTTATGGTGGTACATCGATGGTGACGTTAATGGCAGGATTTGGCATTATTATGTCAATCGCGACAGATAAAAGGATGCTTTTAAAATAATGCGACACACGAATCAGTTTATATTTACCACGTTATTAATTTTGCTTTTAAGTGCTTGTAGTAGTGGGCCAAGTAGCCGTTATAGTATGCGTCATGATGCAGCGCCATTAAGAGCTCCTACTACGCTTGAAATGCAAGACGCTATAGTTACCGAAACCACTAAAAGTGCTAGCGCTAGCCGCCCATACACAGTGCTTGGTAAAAGCTATTCGCCCATGCTTGATGAGACGGGTTATAGTGAGGAAGGCATTGCCTCTTGGTATGGTCGTAAATTTCATGGTTATCACACCTCAAATGGTGAAACGTATGATATGTTTGCCATGACCGCAGCGCATAAAACGCTGCCACTACCTAGCTTTGTTAGAGTAACCAATACAGCAAATGGTAAATCGGTAATCGTACGCGTGAACGACCGTGGCCCATTTCATGACGATAGAATAATTGATCTTTCGTACGCAGCCGCTTATAAGCTTGGCTACTACACCCATGGTACAGCAAAGGTTAAGCTAGAGGCCGTTACGCTTGCGGGCGCAACTGCGCGTCAAACCTATATTCAGGTAGCTGCAGGTAGTACACTTGCTAATATTGAAGCACTTGCCAGCACATTGCGAGAGCAATACAAATTACCAACAAATATTGTGCAAAAAGACGATATTTACAGACTGCATTTAGGGCCAATAAAAGATACCCCTCATGCAAACGAAGTATTAAAAAAATTAAAAGAAAATCAATTTCAAAACGCGTTCTTGCTTTACACTCAGTAAGGCCTTTAGAATGGCGTAACGCGAATCTTTAACTTTAACCATTAATGAGTATGATGAAATCTATTAAACATAAAATCCTCAAAGGTGTATGCGGCCTAGTTTGTACAGCCGCCGTATTCTCAGCCAGCGCCCAAATTATTCCGGCACCACCTCAAGTTAATGCGAAAGGTTATTTTTTAGTCGACTTTACAACAGGTAAAGTTATTGCTGAAGGTGAAGCCGATACACAGCTAGCACCTGCAAGTTTAACTAAAATGATGACCAGTTATGTAATTGGTACTGAAATTAAAGCAGGTAATATTGCCACTACCGATATGGTAACGGTAAGCGAAAAAGCATGGGCTAAAAACTTTCCAGAATCTTCAAAGATGTTTATTGAAGTAGGTAAACAAATTAGTGTTGATGAGCTTAACCACGGTATTATTATTCAATCAGGTAATGATGCATGTGTAGCAATGGCTGAGCATATTGCTGGAAGCGAAAGCGCATTTGCTGATTTAATGAATGCCCATGCTGCTAAATTAGGTATGAGCAACAGTCACTTTATCAACAGCCACGGCCTTGATACTGACGAGCACTTCACAACTCCACGCGATATGGCGACACTTGGTGCTGCTCTTATTCGTGATGTGCCAGATGAATATGCACTTTATAAGCAAAAATCGTTTACTTATAACGGCATTAAGCAATATAACCGTAACTCATTATTATGGGATGAAAGCTTAGATGTTGACGGCATTAAAACAGGGCATACATCAGAAGCTGGTTACAGCCTAGTTACCTCAGCTACTAAAAACGATATGCGTTTAATTGCTGTTGTTATGGGTACCTCAAGCGAACGAGCTCGTAAAGTAGAAAGTAAAAAGCTACTTAACTATGGTTTTCGTTTTTATGAAACAATTACTCCGTACAAAGCAGGCGATAGCTTTGCAGAACAACGTATTTGGATGGGTAACAAAGAGAACGTATCTTTAGGTATTTTAGAAGATACACCAATTACTATCCCACGTGGTCAGCATAAAAACCTTAAAGCTAACTTTGAGCTAGATAATACGCTTGAAGCACCACTTGCTAAAGGTACTAAAGTAGGTACGTTATTCTTACAACTAGAGGGCGAAGATATTGCTCAATACCCACTAGTTACACTTGAAGAAGTGGAAGAAGGCAGCTTCTTTAGCAAAATTTATGATTACTTACGCTTACAGATCATGCAGTAATTTATATCTCCCCTATTAACTAGGTAACTAATTTAAACGTCTCCACTGTGAGGCGTTTTTTTTTGCTTGAAAAATGTTAGAATGCGCCCCATATAAGCAAGACTGCTAATTGCCTATCTGTATTAAGCTTCAAGCTTGCATAGAGTCCACACTTTTGTATGAGGAGTCACCGTCGTGGTTCAACCTGTTAAAGATACTAAATTTGATGAGTACCTAGAGTACCCTTGCCCATTTACATTCAGAATAATGGGTTTAGCTAACGTAAACTTAACTGATCAAATTTTAGCTAAGTTACAACCAATAGCACCTGGCGATTACGCCCCTAAAGTAAAACCAAGCAGCAAAGGTAATTACGAGTCAGTAAGCCTTGTAGCAACAGTTACTAGTGGCAAACACATTGAAGAAATTTACAACGTGATCAGCAATATTGATGACGTACGCCACATGCTTTAATCCATAGTTGAGATTTGTTGTGAACGAAAACACTTTGATCGTACGCCAACTGGGTCGTCAGCGTTATATGCCAATTTGGCAAAAAATGCAGGACTTTACCGACACCCGTGATGAAAATACGCCAGATGAAATTTGGCTTGTAGAGCACGAGAGTGTATTCACCCAAGGTCAGGCTGGTAAGGACGAACACTTACTAGCTCCTGGCGACATTGAGGTGATTAAAGTTGACCGTGGCGGGCAAGTAACTTACCACGGCCCTGGCCAGCAAATGATGTATGTATTATTTAATCTACGTCGTTTAAAGATTGGTGTACGTGAACTGGTTACTTGGCTTGAAGAGTGCATTATTGAATCACTCGCCGAGTATGGTATTGAAGCTTATGCTAAAGCTGATGCACCAGGTGTATACGTTAATGACAGTAAAATTGCATCCCTTGGTTTAAGGGTTCGTCGTGGTTGCTCGTTTCATGGCTTAGCATTAAATGTTAACATGGACCTAAGTCCATTTTTACGCATTAACCCATGTGGTTATGCGGGCATGAATATGGTGCAAACTAAAGAATTAGATGGTCCTCAAAACCTAGAAAGTGCGGGTGAAGGATTGGTGAAACACATGATCAAGAAGCTTAATGCAACACAGGTTAAGCATACTGAAGGGTTTGAAAACGAATGAATAAACCAGTCAAAATGGAACCAGGTGTAAAACTACGCGACGCAGAAAAAATGGCGTTGATCCCAGTAAAAGTTTTACCTACAGAAAAAACTGAAATGTTGCGTAAGCCAGAATGGTTAAAAATTCGCTTACCTAAATCAACCGATCGTATTGACGGTATTAAAAAAGCGCTACGTAAGCATGGCTTACACTCGGTATGTGAAGAAGCTTCGTGCCCTAACCTATCTGAATGTTTTAACCACGGTACAGCTACCTTTATGATTTTAGGTGCAATTTGTACTCGTCGTTGCCCATTTTGTGATGTTGCTCATGGTCGCCCATTAAAACCTGATGCCACTGAACCTGAAAAGCTAGCACTTACTATTAAAGATATGAAGCTAAGCTACGTTGTAATCACTTCAGTTGATCGTGATGATTTACGTGATGGTGGTGCACAGCATTTTGCCGATTGTATTCGTGAGATTCGTAAACATAATCCAACTATTACTATCGAAATTTTAGTACCTGATTTTCGTGGTCGTATGGACCGCGCACTAGAGATATTAATCGAGACGCCACCAGATGTGTTTAACCACAATCTTGAAACTGCGCCACGTTTATACAAACTAGCTCGTCCAGGTGCTGACTATAAATGGTCATTAGAGTTACTTCGTCGCTTTAAAGAAGCTCACCCAGAAGTAAAAACTAAATCAGGCTTAATGGTTGGTTTAGGTGAAGAAATTAGCGAAATTGAAGAAGTACTTCGCGATTTACGTGCTCACAACGTTGACATGCTAACTGTAGGCCAATACCTACAACCTTCTAAGCATCACTTACCGGTTAAGCGCTATGTGCCACCAGTAGAGTTTGACGGCTTAAAAGCATATGCAGACGAAATTGGCTTTACTCACGCGGCTTCTGGCCCGTTTGTACGTTCAAGCTACCATGCTGATCAACAAGCAGCGGGTAAAGAAGTGAAATAATCACTTTTCTCAAAAAATTAAAAAAGCCGTTAATAATGCATAATTATTAACGGCTTTTTCATGTTATAGCTTACTGCGCTATCTTACCTTTTGTAATAGAAAAATCAGCAAACCTAACACGTTCTTCATCAGCGCGAAGGCTGTCGGTATCAACAATTGAGCGGTATATTCCCCACTTAGGACGAGCAAAATCAGCATCACTAAAGCCGCGCCACATATCTATGTTTTGCTCGCTTATATTAAATATCTCTGCATTATCGCTTAAGCGCGTTAACGTCATATCTAACTTGCCATTTTCACTAAATGTAGCTTGTACAAATACCTCGACCCATTCATCTGTAATGAGTGACCAGTCGGTTTCAATGAGGTTTTTATCAAGCCCTGTGCTGTTGCCGTTTTCATCAAACCCTGCGCTATATCGCACTTGCAGCTGATTACCTGTACTGTTTTTTTGTGCTCCAGAGAGAGTGATAATAGGCTGGTCGTCGTTGCCATTAGTATTATCGTTGCTGTCATTTCGAGCTTTTATTTGAAAAAAATGGCTAAACTTACTCGTAAGCTCAAGCTCGCTGCTTACTTTAAATTTCCAGCTATATTGAAATGTCTCACCCTCAAACGCCAGTGTTTCTTGTGGTGATTTATCGTAGGTTTTTATTTCGTTACGTTGTCTATCACTTACGCCTTTGTCTTTATCTTGGTCATCATCTCGGTGAGCTAAAAAGACAAAATGGTTACCAATTATCGTATCGGTATCTTCGATAATATGGACAACACTTTCATGATTGCCAGCGTATAAGTCTGGAGATTCAATTGACCCCTCGCCGAAGGCATTTTCAATAAGTGTGTATGCGTCAAACCCCGAATTAACGCCATCTGATCGCAATAAAACGTGTGATATTTTCTCAAAGCCATCAGCTTGAGCTATTGGTGCACCTACAATTGTTATGATAATTTGTGCGCTAGTACCATCTACAGAGTTTACTGTTATTGTATCTTGTAGTGTTTCACCTTCACTTAAAGATGTTATTGATGCGTTTAAATAGTCAAGTGTGTATGACCAATCTCCACCAGCATTTAAGCTAAAAAAACCATAGCTTGTAGCGCTATTTTCTTGTGCTACAAAAGCAGCTTCACCTGATTGTTGATCCGTAATAGTTAACGAGCCTGTTATTGTATCATTCCTATCGCTAATAACTTCACCTAGAGTGTTACCACCAATTGTTGCAGGAGTTTGTGAAGAAATCGCTTCATTATTTTGCACCGTAGGATCAGAGCCTGAGCTGCCACAACCAGTAACTAAACAAGATAGAAGTATAGCTGTAACTGTATTACACGGTTTAAGGGGATATTTAGACATGAGTAGTTCTGTGGTTAATAGTAAGTTAATTAAATACAAATTTACCAATTTATTGTACAAACAACCACAATTCAATTACCAATTAATATTACCAATTTACTGATATTTTAAATTTAATTATAAAATCTATTATTTTCATAGTGATACAAAAAATTATTTCTATAGAGTGTTTATTTATATTTGTTTTAAAATAAAATTAGGTTAAACCTGAGTTACTTGAGATAATTAATACTGACATAATTATTTAGGTTCATTATGAAACTATTAGTTCGTAACTTGTCTCGTGCTACCACTGAGCATGAGCTTCGTACTTTATTTGCAGAGCACGGTAAAGTGACTACCTGTAACTTGGTACTTGATAAAGAAACTGGCCAATCTAAAGGTTTTGCCTTTGTAGAAATGCCAAACGACATAGAAAGTAAAAGCGCAATTACTGCACTTAACCAATCTACTGTTGATAAAAGTAAGATCCGCGTAAAACTTGCAGACGCATAAAGCTAACTGCAACTTATGCAAAAAAACCAGCTAATGCTGGTTTTTTGCTTTTAGTGCCAAGTATTGTATTTAAGCTTTATATTTAGCTAAAAAAACTAAGCGGTTATTCAATCGCTTTTTTTATACTTATAGTGCCCAGTATTATAAAAGAAGCAGACAGCACAAAAAATGTCTCCTGCTCAGCTAATATTGCAGCAGCAAAAAATGCAATGCCACTAGCTATAAATAAATACCCACTTTTTTTACATTGGCCCATTATGTGCTCCTTTAGATTGTTCGTTATTTATACGCCTTATAAAATCAATCTGCAATTGAATGAAAAGTTCTCTATAAAAATTCGACATCGCTGCGGTGCTTCCTTTATATTGAAAGCCTAATTAAATAACAATATGAAGACTATGGCATCTACTCTTTTAAAAAGCGCTAGCCTAAGCTTGCTAGTTGCACTCTTTGGCTGCTCAGAGCCTGCAAGCGAACAAACTCCATTAGAAAATACAGCAGGTGTAAGCCTTAGCAATATTAAACAGCATATTAAAACGCTAGCCTCTGATGACTTTGAAGGCCGAGGCCCGCTTACTCATGGTGAAGTAAAAACCGTAGGCTACTTAAGCGAGCAATATAAAGCGCTCGGTTTAACCGGTGCTTATAAAGGTAAATACTTACAGCCTGTAAAAATGGCAATGGTGACAGCTAATCAGGATATGCAGTTAAAGGTAGGTGATTTAAGCTTTGAATCAGGTAAAGACTTTACCGCACGTACCGAGCAACTTCAGCCATTAATTGATGTACGCAATTCTGACGTTGTATTTGTTGGCTATGGGATTAATGCACCAGAATATAACTGGAATGACTATAAGAATATTGATGTAACTGGTAAAACTTTAGTTGTGCTAGTTAACGATCCAGGCTTTGCTACTCAAAACTACGCCCTTTTTACTGGTAATGCAATGACCTACTACGGTCGTTGGACTTATAAATATGAAGAAGCCGCTCGCCAAGGTGCAAAGGCTGTATTTATTGTTCATGAAACCGCACCTGCGGCATATCCTTGGGGCGTAGTTGAAAGTTCAAACACCGGCACTAAATACACGTTAATGGATAACAATTTAAACGCGTCTAAATTACCGGTTATGGGCTGGCTAACACTTGATGCGACCGAGCAAATGTTTAACGCCGCAAAGCTTAACTATCAAGATTTAAAACAAGCAGCATTAAATAATGGCTTTAAAGCGACGCCACTTAACTTAAAAGCAAACCTTGCCTTTAAAAACGAAGTATCACATGCCAAATCGCATAACGTAGTTGCACAAATTACAGGTAGCGAATCACCTGACGAATACGTTGTTATTAGCGCTCACTGGGACCACTTTGGTACTAAACAAACTGATACTGGCCCTAAGATTTATAATGGCGCGGTAGATAACGCTTCAGGCACTGCAGCCACGCTTGAAATAGCACGTATAATGAGCGAAATGAACAAGCAAAAACCATTTAAACGCTCAATTATTTTTGCTAACTTTACAGCAGAAGAAACAGGGTTAATTGGTTCTGAAGAGTTTGCATCGGGTGCGGTTGTACCTACAAAACAAATGGTCGGTTTATTAAATATTGATGGCATGAACGTGCTTGATGGCACTGACTACATTTTACAATACGGTAAAGATTTATCGACAATGGAAAACTATTTAGCAAAGGCTGCAAAATCACAAGGCCGTGTTGTTAAAATGGATCCTCGCCCGCAAAATGGTTTGTTTTTTAGATCAGATCATTTCTCGCTTTCTAAGCAAGGCGTGCCTAGTTTATTATTTATGAGTCTGGGTGATACCGATCCTGAGTACATTGCGCATAAATACCATAAAGAAGCAGACGACTACTCAGCTGGTTGGTCGTTAGGTGGTGTTAAGCAAGATATAGATCTTATTGTTGATATAGCCACACAGCTTGCAAATAATGGCGATTGGCCAAAGTGGACGAGCGAGTCTGACTTTAAAGCCAAACGCGCACAAGATAAGCAATAAATAGCTATTAAATAGTTATGTAATATAAAAATCCTCCTACTTGGAGGATTTTTGTTTTAAACGAGCGCGCATTAATAGCGTTTCGGCCTTTGCCCCTAAATAAACATAAATAGCCAGTGCAATTAAAAGCCCTACCACTGCCAGCATCATCGCTATGGCAGGCATTAAATACTCCGATTGCCCCAACGCCGCTTTAAACATAGTTAACAGCGCCTCAATTGATATAGCAATCAATACAGTAGAGATAAACCGTGTAATAGTGCGCCGCGTAGACGAGTGCCTAAAAATATCCTTATGCATCAGGATTTCTTCTTCGAGTATTGTTTTACCTAAATCAAATACTGCCAATGCCAAGGTGATGTAAATAATGATACTAAAGGGTTCAAGTGGGTCTGATGAGGTATCTACATGGGTTAATAGAGCGTATATATCACTAAAAACGATATTTAGTAAAAATAATACTAAGCAAAATAAGCACGCCACAATAATACCGTAACCCGCCTTGAAGTAAGGCGACATATTAGCGCGCGCAGTATCACCCATTACAAACTCAATAAGCTGCGTTAAGCTCACATCAACGACCAAGTAATGTTGATTATTAATTGGTTTTTTTAGCTCTTTAATCGCCGATATACATAAATGGTTAGTCGCTATAGAAATATAGGGATCAGTAAAGCACACTTTATCACTTGCTTTAGCGTTCAAAAAATAGGGTCGCTCACTTAAATCTTGTTGATTACCACTTTCACCTAATTTTTTGCTGTATGCGCGTTTAAAGCAGACATTATTACCTTGCTGCAAACCTTCTGCATTCAAACAATATTGTAATTCTAAAAATGGGTACTGCTTAATCAAATAGCGGGTATCACGCTCTTTAGTTAATCCGTCCTCAATACTCATTAAAATAGATTCAAGTAAACTGTGTATTACATGCTCATATTCGTGGTAGCGCTCAACACTACTGATATAACTCATCCGCGCCATTTAAAATACTCATTAACCTAAGTTATAAATAGAGTTGCAAGTTTAAAACCAAAAATAAAATAACTTAATAATCAGTAACTTGACACTATTCAAACTCAACTTTTGCACTACTTTGGTGACTAAATAGTAATATATTAAATTAAATGCACAAAAAAGCAGCTAAGTATTAATTACTTAGCTGCTTTGTGAGTATGACTGGTAAGGTTCTACATAGATCTTATTACTGAACCTTCGAAAACTCTTCTTTAGATAACTCGCCATTTCCATCTGTATCTAATTGATCAAAAAGCTGTACTAGTTGCGAGTTTACTTGGGCTTCTGTTTTGCTAATTACGCCGTCGCCATCTGTATCAAAAGAATCAAAATCTACCGCAGCAAACGCCGCTGAAGAAGAAGCTAGGGCGACAAGAGCTAGAGTTTTATGTAATGTTTTCATAATCGTTTCCTTAGGCTTTGGGCCTGATTAGGGGTAAGAAGTCCTTTTCAAAGATCCTTTAGGAGTAAAGTGTCTATAAATTAATATTCAAAAAAATCATTTTCTGTCGGACCACCGCTACTTTGAACATTCAGCTCGTCAAATTGCTCTATCACTTGCGCCGATTCTTCAGAGCGACTAATTGAAGCGTTGTCGTCTGCGTCGAGTGTTTCAAAGTCTGTGTTTGCAAATACTACTGACGAAGAAACAATAGCCATAAGTACAAATGTTGATTGTAGCTTTTTCATAATTTAATCCTTCAAAAGTATGCGGTGTCCTAAATAAATTTGCTCTATAGTGCTCTCTAGTCACTTCCTGGTTATTCTTTTTAGTAGGCTCCCTTGCCTACTTAGGTTGTCTTTGGCAACTCAGAATTTAGATAACATCACAGAGCATTAACTGCTTAAGGCTTTAATTTTAGGCCTTAGAAAACTCATCTTCAGATAGCTCACCATCTTGATTTGTATCGAGTTCTTCAAATTTGCTTAAAAGCTCAGCATCTACTGAAGCTTCGGCTTGGCTGATTGCACTATTACCATCTACGTCTAGCGTATCAAAATCTGTTGCTGCAAAAGCCGCTGATGAAGAAGCTAGCGCCATTAGTACTAATGTTGATTGAAATGTTTTCATAATAGTATTCCTTCATTGGGTTGTTGCGATTAAGGCCTTTGGCTTTCATCACGTTTTGCTTAATACACTCTAGGTATTACAACTTCGGTGCCACTTTTTATTTATTACTTAAAAACAATGAGTTAAATGATATAAAGCGAGAAAAGCTTAATTTGGGGAGGTGTTATTGTTGCTATTTAGCAACAGCCATTTAACTAAAAATAGTAAACCATTATAAATCAATTGGTTAAGTTTAATTAAAAAGACACACTTTTGCTAAAAAGCCAATAAGGGGGCGTTTAGGTTAGTCTTCAAAATAAACTGAATATGAACATGGAAATTACATAGGATTTATTTGCGGCTATTAAACAATTAATTTATTTATAATCAGTAAGTTATATTGTTTTTGAAATTTATTATAAAAATTTTGGAAAGATATTTTGAAATTAACTGTTTTGTTGCCAAATGGCGAATTTATCTAGGAAGGTTTCAATGCTAAAGCTAAGTTGTAGCATTAAACTCATAATTTAATGCGCTGTAAAGCATAGGTTCGCTTGAGTTAAACAAACCTACATCGTGTGCCAGCTATTGGAGTGAGGTAAATTATATAGATTTAAACTACTTCCACCCTTGCAGCCACTTTTGGTTATCTTTTAAATCTCGCCAACTAATTGGATATTGATTTTTTGACATAACAGCCTCAGTAATACATTCAATTACATTGCCGTCTTCATCAAATTCCACCTCAACAATAATGAAGTGTTTTTCTTTATTTATAGCAGGTGTTGCGGTCCATTTACTATTCAATAATTTTTTAGGGTTTAGTTTATTCATTTAGTATAACGACTCCTACTCATCTATTTATACAGCTTATATAAGGCAATTATACGACCCCAACACCTACTTAGCTCAGATTACTGAGCAACTAGCTTGCCTTTGTACATTTGCATTTGGCAATGAAAGTCATACTCACCGGCTTCAAGCACAGGTAGTTTAACCGTATTGCCATCACCCATTGCCAGCGTTTTACTTATATCAAGCTGTGGAAATACCACTGTTTCGGCGCACGGCGCGCTGTCTTTTCTATCAAAGGTAAGTACAACCTCTTTGTTGGCTGCCACCTTAATGTGTCCTGGCTTATAAACACCGTTATCAACGACTATTGTTTCTTTGTTGTCATCACTTTGTGTTTGCTCTGGTTTGTATAGCCAAAACCAATAAATAATTGCAGCTATTAACAGTGCACCACCTATATTAATCATCAACATAATGTACTCCTTAGCTTAAATTACGATTTATTTGGTTTGAAAAAACGTAAGCGATTAGCGTTACTTACCACTGTAAGCGATGAAAGTGCCATAGCTGCACCTGCAACAACAGGGTTAAGTAGGATGCCAAAAAATGGATACAACACGCCGGCTGCAATCGGAATACCCGCCACGTTATAAATAAAGGCACCAAATAGGTTTTGTTTAATATTTGAAATAGTTGCATTACTCACTGCAATTGCATCAGCAAGACCATGTAACGAACCACGCATTAAGGTAATGTCTGCACTTTCTATTGCAACATCGGTACCTGTACCAATTGCAAATCCTACGTCGGCTTGTGCAAGTGCGGGAGCATCGTTAATACCATCACCTGTCATACCCACTATTTCACCATTTGCTTGGCGTTTTGTTACTTCGTTTACTTTATCATCGGGCATTACTTCTGCAATAAAGTCATCAATACCAACTTGTTTAGCAACGGCTTGTGCAGTGGCTTTGTTGTCACCTGTTAGCATAACTAGGTGGATACCTTTATCTTGCAGGCGTTTAATAGCTTCAACTGAATCCTCTTTAATTGGATCGGCTACTGCAATAATAGCGTGGAGCTTATTATTACTTGCAAAATACATGGGCGTTTTAGCATCACTGGCAAGTGTTTGAGCTTGCTCGGTTGCATCATCAACGGCTACATCGTATTTATCCATTAGCGCTTTATTACCAAACAACAATGTTTGCCCGTCAACACTGCCAGTGACACCTTTACCTGTAATTGCGTTAAAGTCAGCTACTTTACTTAAAGTTAACCCCTGCTTTTTAGCATGTCCCGTAATTGCTTCTGCCAATGGATGCTCTGAGCTACTTTCAAGGCTTGCAACACGTTGCATTACTGTATTTTCATCACTGTTGTTAAACGTAACTACATCGGTAACTTGCGGTGTGCCTTGAGTAATAGTGCCTGTTTTATCTAAAATCATGGTGGTGATTTTAGATGTTGTTTGCAGCGACTCACCATTTCGAATTAATATTCCTGACTCTGCAGCTTTACCAATACCCACCATAACCGACATAGGGGTTGCGAGCCCTAGCGCACAAGGACAAGCAATAATAAGTACAGTGGTAACCGCAACAACGGCATAAGCAATTGATGGCTCAGGTCCAAAGTTTAACCATGCAAGGCCTGCAAGCACCGCAATAATCATGACTGTTGGTACAAATATTCCTGATATAACATCAGCTAAGCGCCCTATTGATGGCTTTGAGTTTTGTGCACGCTTTACCATATTGATAATATTGGCAAGTGTGGTTTCGCTACCAATGTGCGTGGCTTTAAATAATAAAGTGCCACTTTTATTAATACTTCCGGCAATGACTTTGTCGCCCGTTTTTTTGCTTACAGCCATTGGCTCACCAGTAAGCATTGACTCATCAACCGTACTGCTGCCTTCAATAACATCGCCATCCACAGGGATTTTTTCACCCGGGCGTACGCGTACTTCATCATTTTTTACAACATCACTAATGTCGATGTCTTGCTCTTGGTCATCGCGAATTACGCGTGCAGTTTTTGGTTGCAGGCCAATTAAGCGTTTAATTGCTTGTGAGGTGCGCCCACGTGCTTTTACTTCAAAAGCGAGCCCTAAACTAATTAAACCGATGATCATCGATGATGCTTCAAAATATACGTGTCTTGCGACTTGTGGTAATAAGTTTGGTGCGATTACCACAAACATTGAATACAACCACGCAGTACCTGTACCAAGCGCTATTAATGTATCCATATTGGCAGCATGGTTTTTGAATGCCTGCCAAGCACCGTTGTAAAATTGCTTACCTGATATAGCCATAACCACGAGCGTGACTATACCCACTAAAAACCAGGCTATTCGTTGTGTCTCGGTGGTCACACTCATATCAAAAATAAGCCCGTATATCATTAACGGTGCACCGACTCCTAACGCTAATATCATATTACGCATTAGCTTTTTGTAATGTGCCTCGTCCGACTTTGCTTTTTCATCAAGTGCATCTTGATCAGACTCGTTACTCATTGGCTTAGCTGAATAACCAATGTTTTCGACTGCTTTAATAAGCGTGCTTTCGCGGGCTTTACCTTCTACACGTACTGTACGCTGTGCAAAGTTCATTTCTACATTTTGCGCACCTTGCACGCTATTAAGGGCTTTTTCAATTTTAGCCACACAACTGCCGCAATTAGCACCTTCAATAATAAAGTTTTGCGCGGTGTCTTTTGTATTAGTCGTCATTACGCTGCTCCTTATTTGCAGAATCGTTTATTGGATCAACAAAAGATTCTATTAAACTACATACGTCACTGGCATTTGCACCATCGGCTGATGTATCCCATTGCGCCAGAGCTGCATGCATTCTGTTTCGTAATTTTAATGTTTCTTGAAATAGTGCTTCGGTTTCTTCTAGGCGTTTAGTAATGAGTTTTCGCGTTAACGGACAAGGACAATTCCCTTGCTCTGACTCGCCTATAATGTGTTGAATATCTTTGAGTGAAAAACCAAGTTGACGCGCACTAATAATAAACTTTAAACGTTGCTGGTCTTGCTTTGTATATTCTTGATAGCCATTTTCTTCACTGCGTATTGGGTTAAGTAACCCAATACGTGTGTAATGACGAACAGTATCGGCAGTCACGCCCATTAATTTGGCAAGTTGTTTAACATACATAATTTAGCTCCGTCGTGTTTCAATAGCTTCATAATAAACCTAGGTGCAACACATAGGTCAATGGCTATTTTAAAACTAACAAAATAATACTAATTGGCTCAATTAAGTGCTCTATTTAAGACAATAAATCGAGTGGATAACAGAGCAAAGGTTTCGTTATTTAGTTGTTATTATTAATTGCCCCTGCATCCATGCAGTCGTATCTCAAAAATGTTTAACGCAGTTAGCGCCGAATTTATTCCCTCAAATTGATTATGTATTGTTGCTCATTGGCATAATGACACAAACATAATTAACTTAAGCTGATATTGGCCGTGTATTATCTGAAGGGAATGTAATTTAGCAGAGAAGCGCCTAAGTAAGGCGCGTATTAATGTAAGGGCGTGTTGATCATTGGTGATTTAATTTATGCAGACTGTTTGGTCTTTAGGCAAGGCAGAGCCTATGTTGTGTGGTTATCCCCCATAAACAGGCGATAACGCAGCATAAATACCAAATATGCGCTGCCCTAGTTTGATTCGCTACGGCTTTGCTCTAATTCGTCGCTTAGTTGCTGCGCTAAAGTTTGTATTTTAGGCATAGCATCTTTCATTAAGCTTTGTGACATTTGCATAGACTCTTGCATTACAACAGGCATTTTTTCAAGTATTTTTTGCCCTGTATCTGTTTTATAAAACGCTAACATATCGGCAATCTCTTGCTCACTAAAATGCTTGTCGTATACATTGACCATCATTGGCTGCATTTTAGCCCAGCTCATTTCGGTTTTTAATACCGTCGTCATGTCGCCGTAGTACTTATCAAAAATAGCTTGCTCAGAAGGCTTAACACCCATTTGGTCTGACATGCCTTTCATCATACCTTCAACCTGGCCGTACATAGAATCAACCATTGAATCTAAATTCATTACACTAATGAGTTCATCTATTTTTTGCTGCTTAGTATTTTGTTCAGCATATAAACTACTAGAAAAAATTAGCAATGATAAAAGTAGTACCTTACCCATAATAATATCCTTTCATATAAATAATGGATTTATAGTCACATGAATAATTTGTATTGTAAAGGGTACAAGCAATCATTAAAAAGGCCGAATAAAATGAATTTATTCGGCCTTTTATAAATTAATTTTTGCGTTAGTCGTCTTCTACATTATCTAGGCCTTTAGTGCCTTCTTTGGCTTTTAGCTTATGATGAATAGCTGACTTTATTAGCATGTAACCACTAATCGGTGCTGTAATTAGTAAAAATATAGTGATGAGTATTTCTTTAACACTTAGGCCATGCTCTGAACTTGCAAAATAAACCATAGCCGCAATTAACATACTCGCCATGCCTAACGTGGTTGCTTTAGTTGGTCCATGTAAACGCATAAAAAAGTCAGGTAGTTTAATTAAACCTATTGAGCCAATTAAAATAAACGTACCACCAAATAACAATAATACTGATACAACCCATTCGCTGATCATGTTTTCACCTTATTCAATTATATCGCCACGTAGTAAATACTTACACACTGCAACCGTACTTATAAAGCCGAGCATGGCAATGAGCAGTGCAGCTTCAAAATAAAGCCCTGTATCCATACTAATGCTGTATAAAATAATCAGTGCGATGACGTTAATGTACATAGTATCGAGCGCTAAAACACGGTCAGGCACTGACGGACCGATGATCAATCGCCATAAATTAAGCAATAATGATAAGCCAATCATCGAAAAAACAATGAGTAATACGGTGTCTAACATTGAAATATCTCCTTTAGTGGAGCTTCGTAGCGTTGTTTTATTTGTTTGATAAGTGCTTCTTCATCTTTAAGGTCAAGCACATGTATCAGTAAGTAGCGTTGCGTTGGCTCTTCACCTTCAGGTAACGACTCAGCAATTGGATAAACTTCTGCACTCACAGTACCAGGTGTAAGCGATACACAACTAGCCAATATAGTAATTGGCATGTCGTGTGTTAAATCTATAGGAACTTTTATAAAGGCCGGACGCAATTTTTTTGATGGCCCAAGTATAAGTAAAGCCACTTGTAAATTTGCAACAACAATATCGTACAGCACTATAAGTAACTGCTTAAGCGCCAAGCCTGGCTTTAAAATCAGTGGCTGAGGGTCTCGAAACGAAAAACTTAATATAGGGATGAGTATCGCAAAAATAGTCGCTAATACTAAGTGCCCTACCGATACGCTATTGTTTAACAATAACCAAACCATAAACAAAAATAAGCTACGAAATGGCGTTGGTAACCAACGAAAACGGGCTTGTAATCTCATCACATGCCTCCTTTAAGTACAGCATTAATACCGCCGCTTAGATCATGTAACTGAGTAGCAGCATTTAGCATATATTCACTTATTGGTCCGCCCAAAATAACGAGCAATGGCGAACATGCAAGTAAAGCTATAATTACAGTTACCTGCACCGGGTGTGCACTTGCACAATCGGCATTTTCGCTATTTTTGCTTCTATGCTCCCAGAACAAAGTTGTGCCCGCGCGCGAAAGCGCTACTAGCAACGCAAAACTTGTTACTAAATATACTGGCCAAAATAATAAAGCTTGCTCACTGTTTAATGTCGCTTTAAGTATCCAAATTTTACCTACAAAGCCTGACAGTGGTGGCATACCAACTACCGTTAAAGACGCAATAATAAAGCACACACCTAATAAAAATGGCTGTTTTACAGAGCGACCTGCTACTAGTCTATCGCCAACTTTACCGCGCTGGATTGAAACTAAGTCTGCTAGTAAAAATAGTGCGGCACTAACAAGTGTTGAATGCACTAAATAATATAAAAGTGCAGCAGTGGCATTTACATTTTGCAATGCTATTAGCGCAACCAGCGTACCTACCGATACTAATACTAAGTTAGAGGTGAGTTTACGTAAGTCTTGTGCTGCCATCACACCAATTGCACCTACTATAATGGTCGCAATTGCTAAGCCCCAAAGCCAAGGCTGCGCCATGTGTTCAAGCGCTCCGGCTTGTTCACCAAATATCACCGTATAAACACGAAGCATAGCGTAAACGCCTACTTTGGTCATAATCGCAAACAATGCGGCAACCACAGGTTTAGCACTTGCGTAAGTATTTGGAAGCCATAAATGCAGAGGTAATAGTGCGCCTTTTAAAGCAAATACTATTAATAGTAGTAAGCCACCTGCTTTTGCTAGATATACATCATCACCTGTAAGTAGTGATACCTTTTGCGTCATATCTGCAATATTAAGCGTACCAAGCACACCGTACAAAATACCCAAACCAATTAAAAATACGCTTGAGCCAACTAAATTCAATATTACATATTGCAATGCCGCACGAGTATTTTGTTTATCACCTGCGTGCATTAACAATGCATAAGATGCAATCAGTAGCACTTCAAAAAATACAAATAGGTTAAATAAATCGCCAGTTAAAAACGCGCCATTTACACCTAATATCAAAAAGTGAACAAGTGGGTGATAAAAGCTGCCTTTTTCATCATCGCCAGCACTACCATATAAAATAGCGCCCAAACCTAAAAATGAAGTTAACGTAACCAATAAGGTAGACAACATATCGGCTACTAAGACTATTCCAAATGGTGCAGACCAATTGCCAATAGCGTAAACGTTAATACCTGTATTATTAACATGTACAAGTAAAAGTACACTAATGGCAAAAGTAGCTATTGCCATTACAATTGAAACTAAGCGGCGAATTTTAACGCTTTTACCACATGGCGGTAGCAATAAAATAACAGCCGTCAGCATAGGTAATAAAATAGGGAGCGAAGCTAAATGTTGGATCATTTTTGCTCCTTATTATCTGCCGAGGTGTTAGGCACATAACCATCAACATGGTCGCTACCTAAATCGGCGCGCCCACGTATTGCCAAAATAACCACGAATGCGGTCATCGCAAAACCAATAACAATAGCTGTAAGCACTAAAGCTTGAGGTAATGGGTCGGCGTATTCTGTACCAGTACCAAGCACTACCGCTTTATTAATAGTAAGACGACCTGCTGAAAACAAAAATAAGTTAACAGCATATGAAATCATAGTAAGTCCAAGTACTACAGGGAACGTACGAGCTCTTAGCAGTAAAAACACACCGCAACTGACCAATACTCCAACGCAAGATGCGTACAATAATTCCATTAAATATTTACCTCTTTTTTCTGGGTATCTGCCGTCATATTACCTAAGCTTGCCAAAATCATTAGCGTAGCGCCTACAACCGTTAAGTAAACACCTAGGTCAAATGCAATCGCGCTGGCAAGCTCTGTTTTACCGACAAACGGAATATCAAAGTAGTCAAACCAAGTTGTTAAAAATGGCTTATCAAAGAACCAGCTACCCACACCAGTGAACAGTGAAATACCAATGCCTGAAGCTATGATTTTACGATAATTAACATCAAAACGTCCGTTTATCCATGCTGTACCATGCGCCATGTATTGCAAAATAAACGCGATTGACGTTACCAGTCCTGCAATAAAGCCACCGCCAGGTAAGTTATGTCCGCGTAAGAAAATATATGCAGAAACCAATAACGCAAGCGGTAATAAACTTTGTGAAATACTCGCCAGTAAGATTGGGTGGCGCTCTCGTGCCCATGGGCGCCCTTCGCTGTCACTTGCTGGCATAAATAATGGGATTCGAGAAAGTACTTTAAATATACCTAATGCGGCAATGCCTAATACGGTAATTTCACCAAGCGTATCAAAGCCCCTAAAGTCGACTAAAATAACGTTAACTACATTAGTACCACCGCCACCAATTTTAGCGTTAGCAATAAAGAAGTCTGAGATTGAATCTAATGGACGTGTAAGTAATGCATAACAGATACTCGCTATAACTACACCTAACGTAGAGGCAATTCCTAAATCTCGAAGTACGCGTAATGAACTTGATTCTTTTGGCGTATGCTGGGGTAAGAAAAACAATGCCAGCATAAGTAAAATAATAGTAACAACCTCAACAGTTAACTGTGTAAGTGCTAAATCAGGAGCAGAAAAGCGTGTGAATACAACCGATACCATTAACCCTACGATTGAGAGCATTAACAACGATACCATTCGAGAGCGATGCCAAATAACAGTAGCAAGAGCACCAATAATCAATAAGCCCGCACCAATTGCATTGTGCACATCAACAGGGGTAAGTGGCATGCTGCCAGCAAGTTGTTGCATTTCAAATAATGGCCAACCGGCACACAGTAAGACTACCGCTAACATAATTACTAGGTAGCGCTGCAGCGATCCATTTTCGATACTGCTTACCTTTGACTGACACCAAGCAACAACACTTAAAATTACACGTTCAAACGTCTTTTTAGCATTTAAAGGTGGTAATGATGCTTGAAACTGAAATAAATATTTACGATTAATATAAATAAATAAGCCGCCAGCAATCGCCATTGCACTCATTAATAGAGGCAAGTTAAACCCGTGCCAAATAGCCAATTCGTAAACTGGCATCTCTTTTCCAAGTACAGCTAAAGAGGCCGCAGATAAAATGCCATCAATTGTAAAGTGTGGGAACATACCCACCAATAAACAAATCACAACGAGTATTTCTATTGGTACACGCATATAGCGTGGTGGTTCATGCGGCGTTCGAGGTAAATCAATCGGGTCGCCATTAAAAAATACGTCGTGAATAAAGCGGGCTGAGTACGCTACAGCGAAAGCACCTGCAACAGTTGCCAATACTGGAATTAACCACGACATAGAACCAAGCACTTGTTGATGCAGTGTTTCTGCAAAGAACATTTCTTTCGATAAGAAACCATTAAGTAGCGGAACGCCAGCCATTGCCGCTGCCGCGACCATTGCAAGTGTTGCTGTGTAAGGTAAGTATCGCCACATGCCATTTAATTTACGCATATCACGCGTGCCCGTTTCATGATCAATAATACCAACTGCCATAAATAACGATGCCTTAAAGGTTGCATGATTAATTATATGGAAAATAGCAGCAACGGTCGCAAGCTCAGTATCAAGTCCTAATAGCAGCGTTATTAAACCTAAGTGGCTTATTGTTGAATAGGCTAACAATCCTTTTAAATCGTGTTTGAATAATGCTATGTATGCACCAAACAATAGCGTTGCTAAACCTGTTAACCCTACAAGTAAAAACCAAGTATCCGTGCCAGCTAAAGCAGGATGAAAACGCGCTAACAAAAATATACCGGCTTTTACCATAGTTGCAGAATGTAAATACGCACTTACTGGAGTAGGTGCTGCCATTGCATGAGGAAGCCAAAAATGAAATGGAAATTGTGCCGATTTAGTAAACGCACCTAATAGTACCAATACCAATGCTACTTCGTATAAATCGTGAGATTGAATGATTGCTTTGCTTGCTAAAATAACATCTAGGTCGTAACTACCAACAATGTCTCCTAATAACATTAAGCCAGCAAGTAGTGCTAAGCCACCCGCCCCTGTTACTGCAAGCGCCATGCGTGCGCCCTTACGCGCTTCTGACTTATGCCACCAAAAACTAATTAATAAAAATGAACTTATACTCGTTAATTCCCAAAACAGCCACAATTGGATAACATTATTAGACATAACAATGCCAAGCATTGCGGTCATAAATAGCATTAAGTAACTATATAACTTAGCCATTGAATCGTTAGCACTGAGGTAGTAACGCGTGTAGAGGATAACGAGCAGGCCTATGCCTAAAATCATAAACATAAACAATAAACTAAGACCGTCTAACCGCAGAGATAAGTCGAGTCCTATAGACGGGATCCAAGCTAAAGAATAACGAATTGTTTCGCCCGCTAAAACTGCAGGTGCATGGTATAGAGTAATCCCCAAAGCAGTCAAAGGCGCAAGAGCCGTTAAACTAGTGCTTAAATTACGGGATAACTTACCTGTGCATGCAGAAATAACACTGCCAATTAAGGATAACAAGGGTATCCAGAGCAAAGTCATAATGTAGGGCCTTTTATAATCATAAGTTTATCAGGGCATCTCTTTTTTAATACTAAGTGATGCTTTTACTGCCTGTTTTTAAACGACATTAATGACTATAGTTATACTGAAAAACACTTATTTTGTCTATAAAAAGCGGTTCTATATGGACATTTTTCAAACAACAACTAACAATTTATTAAGCCTAAAAAAACAATTAATTAATAGTGATAATTGTTAGTTTAATATAGTCTTATTTGCAAATGTAAGCGCGCTAGAGTGACGATGAAACTTACCATTGGTCGTATCTAAATGTTCCAACCAAAGTTGCCTATACTGCGCTGAGAGACCTAACTGCTGATATTGCATAATGGACCAATTTTCACTGGGCTTATAAGCAATGCCTCCTTGCTGACAACTCTTTGCCTTATGCCAATCTGTTGGCCGCGGCTCACCATGAGAAATAAATAGATTAGGCGCAACAAAACCTCTTTTTGCACACAACCATGCTTGCTTAGTTTTAGGCAAAGCGTATTCATCCTCAAAACCGTTAAAATGCATCAGCTCGTGCAAAAATACACTGTATTTTGCTTTTGAGTTTATTAGCATTGTTCCCTTCGTGACATTAGCCGTACCGTCTTTAGGCATCATCACTATAAAATCATAATTGTTAGGAAGCTGGTTATTAAGTTTAGATAATTGCCAGTCACACTTTGCTATTTTACTAGTGCTACTTTTGCACTCAAGCATACCCGCAACGTAAACTGGTTTTGAAAAGCAAAAAATATTTTCACGGGGCTCTGGCTGTTTATTATAAGTATTAATAAACTCTGTAAGTTTATATAAGCCACTACGATGATCGCTCATAGTCAGTACGTTAAACATACATTGCTTATTAGGTTTGCTTATATTTCTTAAAGATGAAAAACCAAGATTGTGTATAAACGCTGTAGATACTTTACTCTGTGGTGTTTTTAACTGAAGTTTTAGATGATTTAGCACATCCCCTGCTGGTAATTTGTTTTTACTAGCGAGTAGTTTTAAATCCCCCCAACGTGATTGCTCAAGCAACTTTGCTGCTAATATTTTACGCTCTGGGATTGTTAAGTCATTTATAGCGGAGAGCCAAAATTGTTTTGCAGTATCACTCTGACTGCTTTTAATAAGCTTAAGAGAATACATATATTGCGCTGAGGAAATTTGATTGCGAGCGAGTATAGCTAAAGAGGTCTTTGGTAACTGCTCTAGGTGGTCAGAAAAGTAAGCAGGTGAATTCCAATAACTTTGTAGAACATTGGATTTTGTATTTAAAACATGCCAAAAGCCAATAGCGCCAAGGTGATTACTCGAGCCTGTAATTAACAAACAACATAGTAATACACCTATTAACTTAAAACGCTTAACTTGCGTCAACACCTTCCATCAACTCAAGTTCTAAACGCGCATATTTGTACTCAATAAACTCGTGTACATTGGTTGCTAGCGCAAGCCTAAAATAGTCTGATGCTAAATACAGCTCACCAGCTGCTTGATGCATTTTGGCTAAGTAAAAATAAGCTTCACATAAACGCTGCGCATATTCTTGCTCGGTTCTAACACCATCACTAATGCCAGATAAAAATGCATACTCAGTCATATCCCCCGTATAAAGAGAAATTAACTGATACGCCCATTGCGATTCATCAAGTGCTGTTGCATTAGTTTTAAGTGATTCAAGCGCTGCTGCTTTATCTTCTTGTGCACTGGCTAAGTAAACCCATAAAACACGGTATGGATCATTTGGAGAGCGGGCTAAAAACTCATCAAAGTCGTTTTTAGCAAGACCTGCTCTATCACCGTAATAAAGGGCTATGCCTCTATTTAAATAAGCATATTCATGCTCTTCATCAAGCTCAAGGGCTGAATCAAAAAACTCATAGGCTTTTTCGTATTGCTGCATAAGCGTATGTTGAATACCTAGAAAGTTATATACTTCAGCTAAATCAGGTTTAAGCTTTACTGCGCGGTTAAAATCAATACGCGAAAGAGTGGTCATACCTAAACTATCAAAAAGTACACCACGGTCATAATAAAGCTTAGCTTGTTGCTCTTCGCTTAAGTCAGCTCTATTCAATAACTCTGAGTAGCGTGCAATGGCAATTTCGCTTCTAAAGTCAGAAGCTAAAGGTGCAGTAAATGGCACATTAACAATCGGGGTTGGCTCTGATTCGGTTGTAGTTTGGCAAGCGCTTAAAGACAAAATAGCAAAAGATGCCAAAGCTAAATGTTTGAGTATCATTAAAATCCTTAATACCAAGATATATCGCGATTAATATAAGACAGACCTTGTCCAATAAGGTTTCATTAAAGCATAAAAAAAGGGGCTAAACAGCCCCTTTTTTATCATCTAGCTAATATACTAGATTAATAAGTTAGCAATTACGCGTCAGTTGGCGCGTCAGCTGCAGGTGCTGCTGATTCCATTGCTTCTTTAATACTTAGACGTACACGGCCTTGGCGATCTACTTCTAGTACTTTAACTTTAACTTCTTGACCTTCAGAAAGGTGATCAGCCACGTTATTAACGCGCTCAGTACTAATTTGAGAAATATGTACTAGACCATCTTTGCCAGGAAGAATGTTTACAAACGCACCGAAGTCTACGATACGTACAACTTTACCTTCGTAGATAGTACCTACTTCAAGTTCAGCTGTTAATTGCTCAATACGGCTAATTGCATTAGCTGCACTTTCGCCATCTGTAGCGGCAATTTTAATTGTACCGTCGTCACCGATTTCAATCGTTGTACCAGTTTCTTCAGTAAGCTGACGAATAGTTGCGCCACCTTTACCGATAACTTCAGCGATTTTCTTCTGTGGGATTTTCATTGTGTATATGCGAGGAGCAAACATTGATAGCTCTTCAGAAGGAGCAGAAATTGCTTCGTCCATCACTTCTAAGATATGTAAACGTGCAGCTTTTGCTTGTTTAAGCGCAATTTGCATGATTTCTTGAGTGATACCTTCGATTTTGATATCCATTTGAAGTGCAGTGATACCTGCAGCTGTACCAGCAACTTTAAAGTCCATGTCACCTAAGTGATCTTCATCACCTAAGATGTCAGAAAGAACAACGAATTTATCGTCTTCTTTAACTAGACCCATCGCAATACCAGCAACAGACGCTTTAATTGGTACACCGGCATTCATAAGTGCAAGTGAAGTACCACATACAGACGCCATTGAAGATGAACCGTTTGATTCAGTGATTTCAGATACTACACGGATTGAATATGGGAATTCAGTCAATGTTGGCATTACAGCAGCAATACCACGCTTAGCAAGGTTACCATGGCCGATTTCACGACGCTTAGGAGAACCAACAAAACCAGTTTCACCTACACAGAATGGAGGGAAGTTGTAGTTAAGCATAAAGTGGTTTTTATGAGTACCAGTTAAATCGTCGATTAACTGTGAATCACGTTCTGTACCAAGTGTCGCTGTTACTAACGCTTGAGTTTCGCCACGAGTAAAGATAGCAGAACCGTGAGTACGCGGTAATACGCCAGTCATTACATCTAGTGCACGAATCATATCTGGTTCACGACCATCGATACGTTTTTCGCCAGAAGCGATACGGCCACGAACGATTTTCTTCTCAAGTGAACCGAATATTTTACCAATTTCTTGCTTATCTAAAGACTCGCCTTCAGCAAGTTCAGCTGTTAATACTGCAACAACTTCATCTTTAGCTACGCCAAGTGCTTCTTTACGCGCTACTTTATCAGTGATTAAGTAAGCTGCGCCTACTTTTTCAGCAGCAATAGTTGCTACTTTATCTTCTAGTGCAACGTTTTTAGCTGGTGCAGTCCAATCCCAAGTAGGCTTGCCTGCTTGCGCTTTAAATTCTTCGATTGCAGTAATGATCGCTTGAGATTGCTCATGACCATATACAACAGCGCCAAGCATTACGTCTTCTGCAAGTACGTTAGCTTCTGATTCAACCATAAGTACCGCTTTATCAGTACCGGCTACCACTAAATCAAGTTGGCTTTCTTCAAGCTCTTTTAATGTAGGGTTAAGTACGTATTCGCCGTTGATGTAACCAACACGAGATGCACCAATTGGACCACTGAATGGGATACCAGAGATAGCAAGTGCTGCTGAAGTACCAATCATCGCAACCATATCAGGTTGGATTTCAGGGTTAACAGAAACAACAGTAGCAATAACTTGTACTTCGTTTACAAAGCCGCTTGGGAAAAGTGGACGAATTGGACGGTCAATAAGACGTGCAATAAGAGTTTCGCCATCGTTAGGACGACCTTCACGCTTTAAGAAACCACCTGGGATACGACCAGCAGCGTACATACGCTCTTGGTAGTTAACTGTTAGTGGGAAAAAGTCTTGACCAGGTTGTGCTTCACGCTTACCAACAACAGTTACTAAAACTGAAGTGTCGCCAATGCTTGCAAGTACAGCGCCGTCTGCTTGACGAGCGATTGCACCAGTTTCTAGAGTCACTGTATGTTGACCTAGTTTGAATTCTTTAATAATTGCTTGCACTTAAAATATTCCTTAAATGTATTCTAATAAGTTGTCATCAAAGTACCAATTACAGTACATAATTGTATTCAGTTGGAAATCAATTAAGTACTACAATTGGCAATGATGTGAATAAGCGTAGATAAACCTTTTTATCTACGCGCATAGTATATACCAAAGCTACTTCAAAATGCGAGTCTAGGGTGTGTTGATCTTTGCGGATTGAAATTTGTTCAATCTAGGGGCGATTTAATCACGGCGCGAGATTTGTAACCTAGTGGGCTAAGTAAAAATCGAGCAACAAAGAGTTAATCGCCCCTAGGATGAACCCGCAAGGCAGCGCATGTTTGGCATTTATGCTGCGTTATCGCCTATTTATGGGGAATAACCACACTACATAGGCGCTGCCTTGCCTAAAGACCAAACATACAGCTGCAAAATTAATCACGAAAGGTCAACACACACTAGCTACTAGATTTAAGCTGGGCTAATGAGTGGGTAAATACAACGATGCTTGATAAGCTATGAAATAGGAGTTTTACAATATAATTCAATAAGTTTATAAATTTGTTTTATTTTCAAACACAAATTTTAGGCACAAAAAAAGGAGCTAAAAAGCTCCCATTTCTATAATCTAGTTCTTAACGACGTAGGCCAAGTTCTTTGATTAGTGCAGTATAACTAGTGATATCTTTACCTTTAAGGTAATCAAGTAGTTTACGGCGAGTGCTTACTTTACGAAGCAGACCACGACGTGAGTGGAAGTCATGCTTGTGATCAGCAAAGTGACCTTGAAGCTTGTTGATATCATAAGTAAGTAATGCTACTTGTACTTCTGATGAACCTGTATCGCCTTCTGCACGTGCAAATTTAGCAATGATATCGATTTTTTCTTGATTGCTTAGTGACATAGTAACTCCAAAAATTAAATTTAAAAGGTGTCTTAGCCGATCACTAATTCAGCCAAAACGATTAAGCCAGCGTATTCTACCAACTGTGGGAATAACTACAAGTTAATTATTCCCATCTACAACTAATAAGCCACTGCTGGGCACACTAATTGCTTATTCAGGCTTTACGTAATCATCTTGCTGGCTAGCAAGACCGCGTTTAACCTTTAAATGGCCACTTGAGTTGCGCTCGCCAGTACCAATAAACACACCATCCGCAACAACTTTAATTGCCCCCTCTGGTAAAGCTTCAGGTAACTCGACTGCTTGCCCATGACTAAATACTTTGCCCTGCTCTTTCGAAATTTCAATAACAGGTAAATCAGTTAAAGCAGTGTCTATAGGTAATAACAACGAGTCTAAATAAGTAGAAGGCGCAAGCTCTTCTGCTTTCGCTTTAGCAAGCAACGCTTCAATTTCATCAAGCGAAACCATTTTATCTGCCGGATACTGACCAACAGCAGTTCTGTGAAGCATTATAACGTGTGCGCCACACCCTAGGTTTTCGCCCAAATCATCAACGATTGTACGAATATACGTCCCTTTTGATACATGAGCCGTCATTTGTAATACGTTGTTTTGTTCATCAAATTCGTCAAACGATAAGCTAAACACATTTATTTTTCTGCATTTACGAGGGACTTCAATACCCTCTCGTGCGTACTTATATAATGGTCTACCTTGATACTTAAGTGCTGAGTACATTGATGGATATTGATCTGACTCTCCAACAAAAGCTGCAATTTCTTTTGTTAACTGCTCACGCGTCACATTCACATCTTTCGTGCTTACGATTTCGCCATCAGAATCTGATGTCGTTGTACGCTCACCCAGTTTTGCACGAACGATATAGGTTTTATCTGTATCGAGTAAAAACTGCGTAAACTTAGTCGCCTCACCAAAACAAATTGGCAGCATACCTGTAGCAAGCGGGTCTAAAGCCCCAGTGTGGCCAGCTTTTTGTGCAAAATAAACACCTTTCGCTTGCTGCAGAGCTTTATTTGATGAAATGCCTTGCGGTTTGTTTAACAACAAAATACCGTCAACTGCACGGCCTTTACTGCGCTTTGCCATCTGTATCAGTGCCTTCTTCGCTATCTGTATCTTCTACGTGCTTAGTACTTTGTTCACTATCTGAAATATCAGCATCAACACTTTCTACATCTTCATCGACATGCTTTGCGTTATCTTCGCGGATAATAGAATCCACTAAATTAGAAATACGCATACCTTCCATCAGTGAATTATCAACTACAAACTTTAACTCAGGCATTATACGAGCACGAATGCGCTTACCAAGTAACGAGCGAATATAACCCGTTGCTTCATTAAGTACTTTAGCGCTTTGCTTAGCTGCATCTTCATCTTGTGTGTTAAACACAGTGATGAAAATTTTGGCATAAGATAAATCACGCGATACTTCTACCGCTGACACTGTCACCATACCTAAGCGTGGATCTTTAATTTCGCGTTGTAAAATTACAGCAATTTCTTTTTGGATTTGCTGTGCAACACGATCAGTGCGAGAAAATTCTCTCATTGCATTTGTCCTAAAATCATAACTTATTGAAATTTAATAATAAGCTAATTAAATAATGGATACACAAATGGGGGCTAAGCCCCCATTTATTAGTTTAGCGAGCTAACAATTAAAGAGTACGTTGTACTTCAACTGTTTCAAATACTTCGATTTGGTCACCAACACGTACGTCATTGTAGTTCTTAACGCCGATACCACATTCCATGCCGTTACGAACATCAGCAACATCGTCTTTAAAGCGACGAAGTGACTCAAGTTCACCTTCATAGATAACCACGTTTTCACGTAGTACACGGATTGGAGCGCTACGTTTAATAACACCTTCAGTAACCATACAACCAGCAATTGCGCCAATTTTTGGAGACTTGAATACGTCACGAACTTGCGCAAGACCAATGATTTCTTGTTTAAACTCAGGTGCTAGCATGCCTGACATTGCTTGCTTAACTTCTTCGATTAAGGCATAAATTACGCTGTAATAACGAAGGTCTAAGTTTTCAGTATCAATCACTTTACGAGCAGAAGCATCAGCACGAACGTTAAAGCCAACTACAATTGCGTTAGACGCTGCAGCTAGTGTCGCATCAGTCTCAGTAATACCACCAACACCAGAGCCTACAATCTTCACTTTTACTTCATCAGTAGAAAGTTTAGTTAGTGAATCAGAGATTGCTTCGATAGAACCTTGAACGTCTGCTTTAAGTACCACGTTAACTTCAGAAACATCACCTTCAGTCATGTTAGTAAACATGTTTTCAAGCTTAGCTTTTTGTTGACGTGCTAGTTTAACATCGCGGAACTTACCTTGACGGTATAAAGCAACTTCACGCGCTTTACGCTCATCTTTAACTACAGTTGCTTCGTCGCCCGCAGCTGGAATACCAGAAAGACCTAAAATTTCCACTGGAATCGATGGACCTGCCGACTTGATGTCTTTACCGTTTTCATCGCGCATTGCACGAACACGGCCATACTCAAGACCACATAATACAATGTCACCTTGGTTAAGCGTACCAGATTGAACAAGTACTGATGCAACTGGACCACGGCCTTTATCAAGACGAGATTCAATTACAACACCTGCAGCCATACCTTCGGTAGGTGCTGAAAGCTCTAAAAGCTCAGATTGCATAAGTACGGCTTCAAGAAGGTCATCAATACCTAGACCAGTTTTAGCTGAGATATGAACGTACTGCGTATCGCCGCCCCATTCTTCAGGGATAACGTCTAGCTGAGCTAGTTCGTTTTTAACGCGATCTGGATCTGCGCCTTCTTTATCCATTTTGTTTACAGCAATGATTAAAGGAACGCCAGCTGCACGTGCGTGCTGTACCGCTTCTTTAGTCTGTGGCATAACACCATCATCTGCTGCAACCACTAAGATTACGATATCTGTCGCTTTAGCACCACGAGCACGCATTGATGTAAATGCAGCATGTCCTGGAGTATCTAAGAAGGTAATCATATTGCCGTTTACATCAACATGGTATGCACCAATGTGCTGTGTAATACCACCGGCTTCGCCAGAAGCAACCTTCGCAGAACGAATGTAATCTAGAGTCGATGTTTTACCATGGTCAACGTGACCCATTACAGTTACTACTGGAGCACGAGGCTCTGACTTACCATCTTCATGGCGGTCGTTAAGTACTGTTTGCTCTAATTCGTTTTCTTTAACAATGATAACCTTGTGACCCATTTCTTCTGCAACTAGTTGTGCAGCTTCTTGGTCAATCACTTGGTTAATAGTAACCATGTCACCCATTTTCATCATTGTTTTAACAACTTCAGCGCCTTTAACTGCCATGCGTGATGCAAGCTCAGCTACTGTAATTGTTTCGCTAATACGCACTTCATTTTTAACATCAACAGTTGGTTTTTGGAAACCATGCTGCAGCGATGCTGGTGCTTTTAATTTAGACTTGTTACGGCCTCTTGACGCTGCAAATTTATCTTTTGCTGGCGCTTTTTTCTTTTTCTTAGCACGGCGAGTGCCTTGCTCATCACGAGCATCGGCAACATCTTCTGCTTCACGTGCATAAGTCGAAGTCGTAAGATGGTGATCCGCTGTTTCTTCGCGTTTCTTACGTTCTTCTTCTTCTTTCTTCCAGCGTGCTGAATTCTCTTCAGCTAGCTTTCTTGCCTCTTCTGCTTGACGTTTCGCTTCTTCTTCAGCTTTCTTCAATGCGGCCTCTTCTGCTTCTTTTTGCAGACGCTCAGCTTCTATGCGATCTTTCTCAGACTTAGCACTTTGCTCTGGGGTCATCTGCTTTTGTTTCGCTTTACGCTCTGCATCAGCTTTGCGTTTAGCTTCTTCTTTGGCTTTACGGTCAGCTTCTTCTTTCGCTTTACGTTCTGCCTCTTGTTTCGCTTTTAATTCTGCGGCTTCTTGTTCAGCTTTTTGTTGCTGTTCAAGACGGGCTTTTTCTTCAGCGGCTAAGCGTGCTTGCTCTTGTTCTTGTTCCATTGCGCTTTTCTTCACGTAGGTACGTGTTTTGCGAACTTCAACTTGAACATCTTTAGCTTTACCCGTAGAACCAGTCACACTTAATGTGCTTTTGCTCTTACGTTGTAAAGTCATACGCGCTGGGCCATCTGAACCTGTACCACCATGATGCTTGCTTAAATGATCAAGTAACGTTGCTTTTTCAGCTTCTGTTACGTTATCAGTTACTTGCTTAGTGATACCTGCTTGTGAAAACTGCTGTAGCAATTTATCAACAGTTGTACCTATATCGCCGGCTAGTTTTTCAACATTTACTTCTGCCATAGTGTGTAATACCTCCGTTAATAAATTACTCGTCTGCAAACCAACAAATGTTTCGTGCAGCCATAATCAGTTCACCCGCTTTTTCAGATGAAAGTTCTGTGATATCAACTAATTCGTCAATACCTTGCTCTGCCAAGTCTTCAAGTGTAACAACACCTTTGCTTGCCATAACAAATGCTAAGTGACGCTCTAAGCCTTCAAGCGCAAGTAAGTCTTCAGCTGGCTCTGCGCCATCTAAGCTTTCTTCCGTTTTTAGTGCTTTAGTTGTCAATGCATCTTTTGCGCGTGAACGCAATAAATCTACAGTCTCTTCATCAAGACCATCAATTTCTAAAAATTCAGACGCTGGTACATACGCCACTTCTTCAAGTGTCGAGAAACCTTCGTTAATAAGTAATGATGCAAACTCATCATCTATATCTAAATTTTCAGTGAATAAGTTAAGTAACTTATCAGATTCAGCTTCATTTTTAGTACGCATGTCTTCAACAGTCATTACGTTTAGTTCCCAGCCAGTTAATTGGCTTGCTAAACGAACATTCTGACCATTACGACCAATTGCTTGTGCTAGGTTATCGGCTTCTACAGCGATATCCATTGAGTGAGTGTCTTCATCCATTACGATTGAAGCAACTTCTGCTGGCGCCATTGCATTGATAACAAATTGTGCTGGGTTGTCATCGTAAAGTACGATATCAACACGTTCGCCACCAAGCTCAGACGATACAGCTTGAACTCGTGCGCCACGCATACCAACACATGCACCAATTGGATCAATGCGTTTGTCGTTAGATTTAACAGCAATTTTAGCGCGTGAACCTGGATCACGTGCAGCTGCACGTAACTCAATCATCTCTTCGCCAATTTCTGGCACCTCAATGCGGAATAATTCCATTAGCATTTCAGGTTTAGAGCGCGTTACAAATAATTGTGCACCGCGTGCTTCAGGTTTAACTTCATATAAAAGACCACGGATTCGATCACCCGGGCGGAAGTTTTCACGTGGCAACATGTCATCACGGTAAATTACCGCTTCTGCGTTGTTACCTAAATCAAGTACGATTGCATCGCGAGTTGCTTTTTTAACAACACCCGTTACCAGCTCGCCTTCTTGATCTTTGTATGCTTCAACAACTAAAGCGCGCTCAGCTTCACGTACTTTTTGTACGATAACTTGCTTAGCCATTTGTGTTGTAATACGGTCAAATTTGATTGAGTCAATTTGTTCTTCAACATAATCACCCATTTGCAAATCAGGTTCTTCAACCTGTGCTGCTTCTAGAGTGATTTCGCTGTATGGGTTCTCTAAAGAACCATCTTCTAATACAGCGGCAATTTGCCAGCGACGGAACGTATCGTAATCACCGGTTTTACGGTCAATTGCTACACGTACTTCAATTTCGCCATCGTGTTTTTTCTTTGTCGCTGTCGCTAGAGCGAACTCTAGAGCTTCAAAAATCTTTTCTTTTGGAACCGCTTTCTCATTGGAAACGGCTTCAGCAACCAATAATATCTCTTTTGCCATGGGTAATGCCTCGCTTGCCCTATTCCTTCGCACTCGAATTTAAAACTTCGCGATTAAATTCGCACGTTCGATGTTACTAAGCATGATCAGATGCTCTGCACCATCGCTAGATAGTGTGATCATATCGCTGCTAACTGCTACTAAGTCGCCTTTAAAATTACGACGACCATCCTGTGGAAGTTTAGTACGCACGCGTACTTCCTCTCCTTGCGCCTGCTCGTAGTGATCTTGTTTGAATAATAGACGATCAACACCAGGAGACGATACTTCCAAATCATATTCATTTGTAATTGGGTCTTCGACGTCTAAAATCGCACTAATTTGGCGACTGGCATCCGCACAGTTATCAACTGAGATCCCATCCTCATGAGCAATATATACTCTTAAGGTAGAATGGCGACCCGCTTGTACAAATTCAAGACCATGCAACTCAAAGCCTAACATTTCTACCGCAGGCGTTAACATGGTTACTAAATCTTGTTCAAGTTTTGTCACGAAAATCCTCCATACAAACAAAAAAAGGGCTTATAGCCCTAAAATACTGAGTTTAAATTTTAATTTGATAGCAATTGCCACAAATCGTAAGGTGCAGATACAACAACGCCCCGAACCAAGCGGGGCGTCACACCAATAAAGCATAAAACTGTGTGGCCGAGGGCCAAGCTTGGTTGCGAGTCAGTAAACTGACCTAATTAAACTACATAGCCTAAAACGCAAAACGCGCATTACTTAGAATGCGCGATATAAATTAGTAAGGTAATACCTACTAGTAGAATTGGTTGCGGGAGCCGGATTTGAACCGACGACCTTCGGGTTATGAGCCCGACGAGCTACCAGACTGCTCCATCCCGCGCCAATAGATATCAAACCTTAAATTTAATATCGCTGTTAGCTGTTATACAACACGCTAAACAATGGCCGCTATTATAAGGATGTACAGGATAATTAGCAACTATAATACGCAATTAGTTTATAAAATTTGCAATTCGTCAAGATGCTAATTTAATGTATATGTAAGTAACATAAGTAATCAGCCAACTTTATAAAATTCCCATACTTGAGTCATAGAATGTAGGAGCTTATTATTTCAGGATAAAAATCAGATAAACTGAAGTTTAATAACTCTTAAAATACGTTTTAAAGGCTCACTAATTACCAGAAAGTAAATAGATATAACAAAAAGCCATACTTTCACACTAAAAAAACGTGCAGAATTTGAACTGCCCGCTATAATCAACTTTATTCCTACTTGATAATAATAGTTATTACTCACTGCAACGAGATAAAAATGAATCAACAACAATCAGCATTATTAAATAACTTAACAATTATTAAGCCTAACTTTCATGCGTTTACGGCTAAGTTTCATAGTAAATTAGCCCAATCTAGTATTGAGATGAATTACCCGACGGCCTTACAGTTTAACGAAAAGAGCTTTACCCTCTTTTGCGTGTTAGAACGAATTGTTAAACATTTAGATAAACCAGCATCGGTAGCTCCTTTTTTAGCTCACCATTTAATGTATCTAAAAAAAAGCGGCGCTTCACACAGTGACATTGCCCTTTTATCTAACGCTTTTTACGAAACCCTTGAAGAGCACCTTGGTAAGCATTTTAATACTGAGAGTCAGCTCGCTTGGAAAAAAGCGCTTAGATACTTTGAAAGCTTTGCAAGCAATGTTCTTTTCAACGTTACCAATGTGGTTTCGTTACAACAAAGAATGCAGCAAAAGCAAAGTAATAAAATTTAGATATTCAATTGGGGGGGAGACTTAAGTTACTTAAACTCCCCTTAATTATGCTCATTTTAACACCATGGTCAAAAACGCCTCGATATGCGGTTAAACTTTTTTGCCCTATTGCTAACAGCACAATGTATTGCGTTATTTACCGCCTCTATTCGTTTTACTAATCTATTATTAAACTCAAGAAACAACTAATCCCCAGCATTAAAAACAGCAAACTATTGTCGTTATGCACTTAATTACTCCTATTTGCTTGTTGTAAAATATTAAAACGATCGTTTAATTAACTATGCCCGTATAAAAAAATTTGGCTTTACTATGACCCATCATAAAACACTTAGATTAATACTAGGCGATCAGCTAAACCCATCTCATTCATGGTATAAACAAAAAGACGACGACACGCTTTATCTCATAGCAGAATTAAAACAAGAAACCGACTACGTTAAGCATCACATTCAAAAACTGTGTGCTTTTTTTAATGCTATGGAAAACTTTGCAACTGCATTAAAAACGGCAGGTTTTAATGTTTTGCATTTGACACTTGACGATACCGCTGACGACAAAGACTTAATTGAATTACTCAAGCGAATTGCCGATAAATACCAATGCGAAACTATTGAATATCAATATCCTGATGAGTTTAGGCTTAAGTCTCAATTAGCTAAGTTTAAAAGTGATGGCTCATTTGATGTAATTGCCACAGATACTGAACATTTTTTATTACCGTTCACCGATATAAAAACACGCTTTACAAAAAACAAGCATGTGACAATGGAGCACTTCTATCGTGCTATGCGTAAGCAGTTTAATATATTAGTTGATGATACTAAGCCAACCGGTGGCAAATGGAATTTTGACAGTAATAATCGTAATAAATTTTCCAAAGCTGACTTAGCGTGTATACCAAAACCTAAGCTATTCAATAATAATGTCAAGAGCATCATTTCTCGCTTAAATAAGCACAAAATCGTTTACTTTGGCGAAATAGCCGATCAGAGACTAGAGTGGCCAACAACGCGTAAACAAGCTATTGAATCTCTAGAATACTTTTGCGAGCATTTACTTAGTTGCTTTGGTCACTTTCAAGATGCGATGACAGATCAAAGTAAAAATAATACCAGCTTGTACCATAGCCGATTATCGTTTGCCCTAAACGCAAAAATACTCCACCCGTTATATGTAATCAAACGTGTAATAAGAGAATACGAACAAAGACCAAGTGAAATATCCCTCTCGCAAGTAGAGGGCTTTACTAGGCAAATATTAGGTTGGAGAGAATATGTACGTGCCATTTATTGGATTAACATGCCCGACTACGCTGTTAAAAATCAATTACAAGCCAAAAACACACTACCATCTTATTTTTGGAACAGCTCAACAAAAATGAATTGCCTAAGCCACTCATTAAAACAAAGCCTTGAAACCGCTTATGCCCACCATATTCAACGCCTAATGGTTATTGGAAACTTTTGCATGCTTACAGGAATAAACCCTGATGACGTAGACAACTGGTACCTAGGTGTTTATATCGATGCCATAGAGTGGGTAGAGATGCCCAACACCCGAGGAATGAGCCAGTTTGCCGATGATGGAATAATTGCGACTAAACCTTATGCTGCAAGCGGTAACTACATTAATAAGATGAGCGATTACTGCAAAAGCTGTCAGTACGATGTTAAACAAAAAGTAGGTGATAAAGCTTGCCCGCTAAATAGCCTGTACTGGCATTTCATGAATAAACACAGAGACAGACTAGAAAAGAACCCACGTATTGGTATGGTATATAAAAACTGGGATAAACAAGAAAAAACACTCCAAGAACAAACGCTGCAACAAGCAACCTACTACCTTAATAATTTAGAAGCGCTGTAAACAAAAAAGCCGCCTCGAATGAGGCGGCTAAGTAATCAGGGAAATATGTACTTTAGAAGATTATTTACCTTCTATTAGATTGCTATTACCAATTTCAATTTTGCGTGGTTTTAGCGCTTCAGGGATTTCACGTTCTAAGTCAATACTTAGTAAGCCATTGGCTAAATCTGCGCCGAGTACTTTTACGTGATCCCCCAGCTGAAATTTACGCTCAAAGTTGCGCTCTGCAATACCTTGATGAATAAATTTACGCTCACTGGCTTGCTCTTTACCCGTTTTAATACCCGCAACAACTAGTGTGTTGTTTTCTG